>NZ_JAVTWC010000094.1:0-40588 GCF_032229445.1 Tahibacter sp. | reverse complement strand
ATTCATCCATGCTCAATCAGGTCGAAGCGCAGCTTCCGGCGCATCGTGAGCGATTACTTCCGCCGACCGAGACACTGGCGATGTTTCTCGCTCAAACCCTGAACGCGGACCGCTCCTGCCAGCCGCGACATGTGGAGCGAGAAATCGTTCGCGCGCACGGTCATCCGGTGCGTGTTAAGTAAGTGCCATTCTAACCTGACCCCGATACTGGACCGTTGAATTGACTGCGATCCGGCCGCGTCGATACGATGGCAAAGTCATCATTCCACCAGCCGACAAACCATGCACATAGCATTTGAAGGCCCTATCGGGGCGGGCAAAACAACCCTGGCGAAATTGCTAGCCGCACGACTCGGCGCTGGCTGCGAATTGCTTCTTGAGGATTTCGGAGAGAACGAATTCCTGAAGGATTTCTACGATAATCCGGCGCGTTGGTCCCTGCCGATGCAGCTTGATTTCTTAGTCTCGCGCTATGCGCAGTTCTGTCACGCTGCAAGTTTGTCCAAGCGCTGGATCGTGGCCGATCATTCGATGCGAAAGGACCGCATATTCGCGAATCTTTTGCTTCGCAGTCGGGAAGCAAGACTGTATGACCGCATCGCAACAGCTCTAGTGGATCGTGCCGCTAAACCCGAGCTCACCGTTTACCTAGACGCGCCGAACGCGGTACTTATCGAGCGAATTCGTCTTCGGGGAAGACCTTATGAGAAGAATATCGACGCCGACTATCTGGATCGGCTACGAGGAGCGTACGGAGATCTATCGGAGAACGAAGATTTTTGTAGCGCATTCATCGTAGATACTTCAGAAGTTGACATTTCCTCCGAAGCAGATATAACGGCAATTGTCAACAAGATACTGACGCATCCAAGAGCCGTCGAATAGCAGCTACGAGCGCCCAGGAGTGAACAGCGTGGAAATCCGGTTCTTGTCTGGAAACGAGCAGAAGATTCTGGAAACAGAGTTGATACTTGGCGCCGCTGGCGCAAAGGTCATCGCCGTAAACCGAAAAATCCATGAACTTCAAACTGACGACGCACGCAAGCTCGTTGAGGACAAGTTGGTCAAGGCTTTCAAAGAAGTGGGTCGTGAAGTATTCGTGGAGCACACAGGGCTTCACTTGGCAGGGCTCAAAAATTTTCCTGGCGGCCTCACCGAAATATTTTGGGAGACCCTTCAAGCGGACGCGTTTGCCGATCTCGTAGCCCGCCTCGAAACTCCCGCGGTCATCGCGAGGACAACAATCGCCTACTGTGATGGTCGACGCTTCCATTTTTTTGACGGTGAGATTAACGGCATGATTTCTAAATCGCCCGCAGGTCCGAGGGATTTTCAGTGGGACTGCGTATTCGTGCCTGATGGAGAGAACCGGACTTTTGCGGAAATGGGTAAAGAGAA
Source organism: Tahibacter sp. (assembly GCF_032229445.1). NCBI lineage: Bacteria > Pseudomonadati > Pseudomonadota > Gammaproteobacteria > Lysobacterales > Rhodanobacteraceae > Tahibacter > Tahibacter sp. The sequence goes on along the minus strand of NZ_JAVTWC010000094.1, from coordinate 39,190 downwards.
GAACCGTCACTCTATGCGCCGAATCGCACTCGACAAGTTCGCGAAGTTCTTGGAGTCAAGCCGATGATTGAAGAGCTCAAAGATGCGTACCGACGGCGGCGCCTGATACTTTTTGTAGGAGCGGGCGTTTCGAGGGGCCTAGGACTTCCCTCTTGGTCAGACCTGATTGACCATATGGCGAGGGAGCTCGAGTATGAGCCAGAGGTCTACCGCACGTTCGGCGACTACTTGACTCTCGCGGGGTACTATCGAATTCAGAAAGGCCTCGGCCCGCTACGTAGCTGGCTGGACCGAGAATGGCACAGCAAGGACAGGGATGTGTCGAAGTCCAAGATCCACGAACTGATCGCGAAGCTAGATTTCGACCAAATCTACACTACCAACTACGACCGATGGATAGAGAGTTCCTTCGAGCATTGGAAGCGTCCGTACACAAAGATTGCGAACGTTGGAGACCTAGCCAAAGCGCAGAAAGGTACTCAGATCGTAAAATTGCACGGTGATTTCGATGACGATGCGTCGCTAGTTCTGGACGAATCAAGCTACTTTGAGCGCCTTGATTTTGAATCGCCATTGGACATAAAGCTTCGGTCGGATACGCTCGGAAAGTCCGTACTTTTCATCGGGTATAGCCTGACAGATATAAATATCCGCTTGTTGTTTTATAGGCTTGCCAGTCTCTGGAAAAAAGAACTTGTCGCGCAACAACCGCCGTCCTTCATATTCTTTCCGCGACCAAATCCGATCCAGCAGGCAATGTTGGAGAAGTGGAATATCAGAGTGATCTGTCCGGTAAGCGATGACAGCACAAATGAGCTTGAGAAACTCTTGACAGCGCTGAGAACATAACACCGTTTCAATCGAAGCAGTCGCCATCCGCGAAACTGGGCTGGGTTCGAATCACTGACTTTGTGCCAACTCTCTAGCCCGAGGGACGGCCGTCGACCGGAGGTTCGCTTACGCTCCGATATCGAGTTTTACGGGAACCAATTCGCTAGTCGCTCCGGAAATAATATTCATGAAGCGGCGGTAATTTAGCGACTTCCAGCCTGGGGCCGAACAGTGGCGAATAATCCACCCTGTGTCAGTCACTTCCATAACGCCATCGCCAGGCTTGTTGATTCCGGACACGCGTAGTCCGTCCTGCTCCAGCCCGATAGCAACGAACTGACTCGGATTGCCCTGTGATTTCAACATATAGACTTCGGCGATAGCCATGATGTGAGTAGCAGGGCAGCCTCTCCCTCCCTTGACTGCCTCGATCTTGGCAACTTCTACGTTGATTGAGCTAACTGCCGAACCGGCATGCTGTAGCTCGACTACCCGCATGCTCAGTGCGCGATTGCGATCCTGCTCTTTGGCAAGAGCGAGGCTGGCTGTCTTGGCTTCCGCGATACGCGTCAGCATATCTGCTTTGGCATGGCCAAGGTCCTTGGCGAGCGCTTCTGAATCGGCCTTCGCCTTTTTCAGTTCAGCAAGTTCAGCCGTGGGCACAGAGGCCTCCTTCAGCGACCTAATTTCATTTTCCGCCGTGGCTAGCTTCGCCTGAAGAGCGTCGCGCGCCGCAACAAGACCTTCATATTTCTGGGCCTTCTCCAGATCTCCGGAAGATACGAATGCTCGCCCAGACATTCGTACAACGGCCTCGTAAGACCCAATTCCTGCCGAGAACGCACCTGCTATGGCGGCGAGGAAAAAAATGACGGCGTTGTTATCTATCAACTGCTTGAAAGACATCTTCGACCCCTTGTTCTATTTCATATCCCAGAACGAATGGCTTTTAGATCGACGAGAATTATGTCTCCTCGTTAAATTGCAATGGACATAGTTGCCTCCGCTATAGATGCCCTACACATTGTGGTCGCCATCAGATCGCAATGAGCACCAAACGCCTGAATTTGGCCGCGCAGCGAAGCGGACTCAGCTTGAATTGTTAGCCATCAGCCACCTGATAGATGCGGCAGCCGAATCTGGTCTTTCCGAATTCAGCATAGAGCGCGGAGCCGCGCTCGCGAAGTCCTTCCGGTAGCACGAGAGCTGCAAGATCGCTCTTGCGGCCGAAGACACAGAGAAAGCCGAGCGCTTGCCCATGCGCCTCCCGGTACTTACGAAGCTTCTCAAGGTCACCGTTTACTCTCGGACGTGAGTTGCGAGCCCATTTCACCTCAAGAGCAAAGTGGCTGCCATGCCCCTGCGCAACGAAATCCAGTCTTCTTACGTCTCCGCGGCCCTTCCGTGCATAGCCGGGGCACTCGACCTCCGACTGCGTGGCAAATCCTCGCGCTGTAAGAATTCGCAACGCCGGCTCATACAGTACGTACTCGCTAAAAGCAGCATTCATTTCACAGGCGGCGAGGTAGCTCACGTAAGCAGCCAAGCCGCGCTTGATCCGATAGAGGACATCGATAGTCGCGTCCAGGTTTTCATTGCCCATCGCCACAGACCTTGATCGGATGGCTAACGCCTACTTGAGCCGACGTTCGAAGCGGCCCCTTGAGCACATAGCTAGACCACACGCTAGAGATCCAGAGCTATTCGCGCTGTTCTCTCATCAATGCCCGCTGATCTTGAAGCTCTAGCCTGACGTGCTTCGATTATTGACTGATTAAAATTGTTCAGTGCGCGCAGCGACGCTATTGCATATGCGTGAAGGTCCTTTACTTGATCAGAAACTTTCGCAGGAGCGACCAATAGGGCAAGACGAATTTCAGTTGCGAGTACAGGCTCCGCACTCTCTGTGCATTCTTCTACCAGAAGCATGCCTGCTCCACTTGTTAAAGCGGAATCGAGAAAATTATTCGCGATCTCCTCGCAGTTTCTATACCTATGTGCGACAAGAGCGAGATAAGCATGCAAAGGCCCAGCCTTCTTTATCTTTTCTATGATCTTCACATTTCTTGCTTTTCTTTCATCGGCCATCCTGAGTGCAGAAGCCTCATCGGCAAATTCAATTCCATCAAGTGCAGCTTTTGCATTTGGCGGAACGGGATAAGGCTCTGCGTCCTTGAAGGCATTTACAATTGATCGATCAAGGGCTCGGTCGCCGGTCGGCGTGATCCAACTCAGATTCAGCAGCCGCCCGCGAGAATCAGTCTTCACGCGCATTAGCCATGTTGCTGAGTTGGGTGATTGCGAGGGGCGCTTCCATGCCGCGAGCACCTTCTTTAGCACATCCGCGTGCCAAGCTGGCATTTGCATTTCACCGTCAATGTCAGGCAGTGCTACAACGCGATCAATGAGCTCCTGAGACGCAACGCCCGCATCCATTTGACCCTCAGCAGCGGGTTTTTCTGTTGCAAGCGCCTCTGCCGTCATGAAGATCACAATAATAAGTTTAAATATATATTTCATATGTTGCCCATAGAAGTCACGTTATACGCCAGCCCTAAGACCTACCGGCGAGCCGCAAGACGCGGCCTTACGCCGTGGTAAGCGGCAGCGGCAAGACCCCATACCATGAAACACGAGAGCCCCCACTGCCCGCTTGACCCCATAGTTAGCTTTCAGGCGCATCGGACTCCGGCGGGTCGCCGAAGTAATAATCGCGAGTAAACCTCTCCACCTTGAATTCGTCGAGACCTAAATAGGGTCTGCGCGTGCGCTCCTCCCCACGATACTCCGCGCGATGGGTGCGGTTCGACAGGTCCATGTAAGGCCCGCTTGTCACCAAGAGGACGCCCTCCTTAATGCGGTACGATGGCAGAAGTTCCTCGCGAACCTTATCGCACACATAGTTTGCCGCACGTGTCAGCTCTAAGAATAGATCCTCTACCAAAGAAACATGCTCGTTGTACTGCGCGGAGAGGCGGCTATAGCGATCGGGATTCCATTCATCGATTTTGTAGAATTTTGCTACTTGCCAGGTGTCGCCCCAGACCTTCTCGACATGCTTCTCGAATGTGCGGCAGAGGTCCTGAGTCACATAACGGAAATTTGTGAAAGAATCCTCAAGATTTTGGCATCGTCCTGGCCAAACCCGTGACAGCAGCCAGGGCCTAATGTCGTCTAAAGCTTGCTTTCTTTCCTGATGCATGCGCGGCTGATCAGCGCTGAGCATCCATGAGCCCCATCCGTTCCAGTCGTCCAATTTCAGGAAACCCGCCCACTCTTCGACGTAGCTGGCATAAAGGATCTCGTCACGTAGCTTTACGGCATCGAAGTCCAGCTGTTGGCGAACCCAAGCCTCATGCTCTTGCTTCAGCTGATTTAAACGATTGACCGTGTAGGCACCCGCTTGGTCATCAACCTGCTTGTGGTGCACATTGCAGAGCAGCAACAGATTGGCGTACTTGTCGCGCTGTTCGTGCGTCAGCGGCGAAACTCCCCGGGGGCCGCCCACCTTCTCGGCAACGATATGAGCCGCTTCTCCGACAACAGACTCATCATCCGTCTCTGTGGCGTCCATGACGAGCTCGCGTCTGCAAATCGCGCAGCGATTCGCTGCACGACCCCATAGCATCTTCTGAGTCTTTACGGATATCGACAAGCGCGCCCCCAGAAGCTAACGTTTGAGCTGAGCCGACCGTGTGGGCGAGGCCCACTGGCCGACCAGAGCAACATGGTACTGGGCTCTGGGCCGCCAGTGGCGCTTTCGGAGCGGGGCGGCTCGAGCGACGGATTAGGCGGCATCGCGACCACCGCCGCCGCATTGCTGCGAGAACGTCCTCCAGCTTTGCGTTGGCCTCTACTTCGTATTCGTCAAGAAGCTCCGCAAGATTGACCTTGGGGTGAGATTCGCCCTCACCCTGCCGCCACTGCTCGAAAGTGATGGCACTGTAGTTCCCGAAGCTTCTGCTCATGAAGGTGCGAGTGAGCGGTTCCCGCCGTGGTATGTCCTTCTTCACTGGGTGGCCAGCGCACAAGTTTCGGAGATCGCGAAGTTCAAGCCAGGCCTTGAGTTGGCTTCGCCTGGCATTCAACTCCTCGCCAGCGACGACTTCATGCAACTCACAGATTGCATCCTGTTGAATGACAATCGCCTGCATGACTCCCCAGAACTCCAGGTAAGCAGCACGCGCATCCTCTGCAAATCCACGGGTTCGATGCGCGGCCAAACTCTCCGTCGCGTCTTGGAGTAGGTACATGCTGTTGTAGTAGGCGACAAAGGAAGGCTCGTTTTCTTGGGCATAGAAGTAGCTTTGACAGCCTTCGCTCGAGTGGAAGTATTCGTATATCTTTTCTCGGGTTCGCGCCAGCGATTCCATGTGCCGCCCAACTTCAATTCATGCCCCAACTCGGGGCGCAATAAATCCAGTATCGCCTGAATCTCAATAACTTTCCTACACACCGTTGCGCCGTTCTCTGTTGCTCCCCAGCGCGGGGCTCGTCCACGCTACCGCCGCTACTTCGGCAATACGGGGGCGTATGACTTACGTACGGCAGGAGCTGTAGCGGGTGGTGCGGACGTCGCGGGCAAGCCGGGACTTCACTGAACAACGGGTCAACTTCTAGCCTCATTGAAACAACACGGAAGTCGACCTGGCCCAGTTTGTTGCGGAACATGCGTCGTCCGTGCCAACACTGCTATGAGCCTGTCGCTGGGAGCGGCAATCTCTCACCTGTGCGCAAAATATACTCGGTTCGCGCTGGGGACAAATCCGCGCTCTTGACGCCGCCCGCGACGAGGTAAACAATCCGCCCGTCGCCGCCTATTCGGCGACCGGGTTTAGCAGCTCGTAGTAAGTAGCGCACACAGCGCCGCACGTACTCCTGGCGTTTTTTTTCGCCCGGAGTTTGTGCGGCGACTGCTGCTGTTTTATGGCGGCGGTGTGTGGGGAGCCGCAAGGCTCGCCGGATGCTACTTCCCGGTCTGCTAACCCGCACACCGTTCGCCACCCTTTTTCGCCGTTCCGGGTGGCGACTCCACGCAAAGGGAGTTGTCCATGGAAAATCGGTCTGCAGTTGGCGGCACTGAGCCGCGTCCTTATTGCCTTGTCCGCGTTGGCGGCGTTGTTCCCCTATCCGGGAGGCGCGCGCCATGACGCCACAGGGTTCGTTCTATCCCCTGCGTCGCGACGACCGCGGCGATCATCCCGTGATGTTCGCGTACGTGCTCGACTCGAACGAGCACCGCGATGCGTTTGACGAGGAGATCATGACCCGCCTCGGCGCCATCCAGGAACTCAGCGAAACCATCGCGACGGCGGAACTGGAGTGGCCGGGTTCGCGCTCGCACAGCGGCATCCTCGAAGCCGTAGCCATCCTCTCGCGCGATGTGCGCGGACTGCTGGAGGCCCGGTGGGAAAAGGGACCGTAGGTTCCTGCATTGCCGGGGCGGCATCGCGCCGCTCCGGCGTTTTGACCGCGACGCTGCCGCACCGGCGACCGATCAGCTCGCCCGGTATTCGCCCTGCCCGTTCTCGCCGGTTCGCGCACATCGTGCGAACAATGGGTCTGGTTATCTTCCGGCCTGATGGAAGCCTGACGGGGCCAGCCTGACCCGACCCACGCCGCGCCTCGAGCCCGCCGTCTGAAGCTGCAACCGCTCAGCTATGAGCAAGAAGTAGATTCGATTCGCGCCGCGGAAAAATCTGCGCACTTGGCTCCGCCCGCGACCGGAAAAATTGCCCATCCGTTGCCGCCCATTCGGCCCGCAATCTCCCATCGCGCGTTATAGAAGCGCGGTCCGGCGCCGCTTCCTATCAGTGCTTTCGGTGATCACCCGCGTTCATGGCATTTCTGAACGTTTCGTCTCGCCTGATAGCTGGAGACTGCGTTTTTCGCTTGCGCCGATTTTTGATTAATTTTACTTGCGATATCAAAAATCACGATTGCGCTATTCATAAAGACGGAACATGATCGGAACGCCTCGGCGCACGCGTTCGTGTCGCCATCGTCTTCGTAGTGGATCGCGTCGCTGCCTGCAGCCAGCCATAGCCGGCAACGTGGTTCTTCACCACCGTGTTTCTTGCGTCATCGATGACCAGGAGTGTCCATGTCCGCGACGCCCGAGCGCCATTTGCTGCATTTCGATCTGCGCGGCCGCGATGCGGCGTATACCTTTCACGTCGCGCAGCGACAGTACCCCATCGCACGCCATACGCCGGAAACGCTGCTCAAAGCGCGCGGCAGCAACGGCTTTCTGCATCACTTGCCCGATGCGGATCTCAGCCACTATGCCGACGTGCCGCTGCCCACCGATGCCGTCGCGTTGATGTGGGTGACCGAGCCCGTGCTGATCGACGGCGTTCAGACGGAACGCCTCGTCTCGATGGGCATCCACGTGCCGCGCGAGGCGCGGCTGCGCGATGTGCGGCGCAATCTGCATCTGCTGCAGGCGGAGGAGCCTCACCCGAAGCTCGCGTATCGTCAGGCCGGCCAGAAGTTGCTGCGCGATCAGCGCGTGTCGCTGGAAGCCGCACCCGATCAGATCGCCGCGGTGCAGGACGCCTATGAAATCGCGGTCGCGCTGCTGTTCAAACATCCGGAGCTGATCAATCTCAACAAGGATGCCGCCACCGGCGGGCCGGTCACGGTCATCGAGGCCTGCATCCGCCGCGCGCTGTCCAAGTCGACGATTCTCATCGACCAGATTGCGGCGCATCTGGACGACTGGTCGCGCCCCGTGCGCGCGATGGACGGCGATCAGCCGGCCGTGGACGACGAAGGCCAGCCGGTGTTCGTGGCCGAGCTGCACCCGGCCGTGGCGGCGGCGCTGCCCGCGGCGTTGTCGCGCGCGCTGGTGCTGGCCAAGCAGGCGGAGGAATTGCGCAATCAGTCGTGGTCCGTCGAGTACGGCAGCACAGTGGCGGACTATGCGGGCACCGTGAAGCCGAAGCCGCATGCCGCGGCGGAACCCGAGCTGCTGCGCGCCGCGGGCGACGTGAATTGGCGGCTGAAGAATCTCACGCCGTCGGACGGCCTGCAGTTCGAACCGGACGTGCGTTTCACGCCCGCCGCGCCGGGCAACAACTGGCGCGCCGATGGCGTGTGGTCGAGCGAGGACGATCTCGCCGTCGGCCCGTTCGACGACGCGGCCCAGAAGGCGCTCGCCGCGCAGCGTTTGCATCTGGTGTTCGGCACCATCTCCGGGCCGCTGGTTCCGGTTGCCGGCAAGGCGGGCCTGTATTCGGTTTCACTCGGTGCGCAAGGCTCGTCGCGCCGCGCGCAGGGCGAGTGCCGCCTGAATGCGGTCGGTAGCGCGCTGCAATATCTGGTCAGCACGACGGACGGGGCGGTCGACAGCGCGTACTTCGCCATCGGCACGCCCGGCGCGCTGAAGAAGGTGCACACGGTGCTGGTGCGCGACGGCGGCAGCAACGGCAACCTGATGGTGGTGGTGAAGAACCACTGGCTGCGGCATCTGTCGGCCTATGTCGAATTTCTCGATGCGGCGGGACGGCCGAAGGCGCCGCCCAACTGGACCTCGCGTTTTCCGATTCCGGGTACGAGCTTCGACGACCACCCGACCTTGCGCTATGTCGACATGGTCGGTCCGGTCGAAACCATGATGGGCATTCCGCTGCCGGCGGACTCGTCCCATCTCAGCGTGCCGGTGCCGATGGATGCGGCCGTGGTGCGCTTTGTCTGGGGCGGTCTGGGTCAGGGACGCAACCATCCGGTCGCCTGCCCGCCCGGCGCCATCATGACCGTGGTGGTGGAGATGGCGCTGCCGGTCGTGATGCTGGTGGCGGGCGCCGGGCTCACCGCCTCGGGCGGTCTGCTCAAGCTCCTGCGCGAGAAACCGATTCTCGGCGCGCTGCTCGCGGCCTTCACCGCCTTCTATATCGCCGACAATCCGGCCAAGGCGGTCACGACGATCGGCAAGAAGCTGATCCCGGTGATCGCCAAGGCGGGCCTGGGCAAACTGTCGGAATACATTGCCTCGAAAATCATCGAGGGCGGCGCAAAGAAGGCCATCCCGTTCATCAATATCGCGCTGTTCCTCGCTGATACCGCGGCCACGGTCGCGCAGCTGGCACAGACCTCCAACGCGATCCGCCAGTCGCCGCGCGCGCACCGCACGGAGATCACGCGCAGCATCGATCTGCGCATCACCATCACGTCCAGCAAGGTCTACAAGAAATTCCCCGATCACCACCATCATCTGGGCGTGGTCGTGGTGTACGACTCGGGCGCGACCTTGCCCAAGCTCGTCAAGGCGCTGCCTACGGAAACCATCAGCGAAGACATCGTGGTCGAATTCAAGGATGTGCCGGCCGCCGGCAACCTGCGCGTGCTCGTGTTCTTCTACGCCGAAAACGATTGGCAGTCGGGCCAGGGCGCCAGCGACTGGATGAAGGCTGAAGGCAATTCGGGCAGCGCGCGCCTGGTCGTTCCGCCGATCGAGATAGCGGTAAACGAAGTGCCGCTGGGACGCTGGTCGGTGTACGAGCATCTGCAGAAGATTGTGCTGCGCGACAACCGGCACGTGTGGCAGGCTGGCCCGGCGCCGAAGGCGACCAAGACCACGTCGTGGCCCATTCGCGGCAAGATCGAAAAGCGCCACGCCATCACCATGGCGCAGTACCCGCAATTCGTGGGCTATGCGTGGCAGGCGACCGATCTGGATCTGCCGCCGGACGATCCGCGCAAGCCGCCCACGAGCGCGAGCTTGTTCACGCTGCAGAATCTCTCGGTGCTGCAGCACCCACAGGAACGCTACGCCACGCCGGTCATTGGCACCACCGCCAGCGGCGGCATCGCGTATGACCTGGTCTCGCCCGACGACGGCAGCGGCCGCAATTTCCTCCTCGATCCCACGCGCGGAATCTACGACGAAGAGACCAATCCCGCCGGCGGCCATCACCTGCGCCGCGTCATGCTGAATCACACGCGTGCGCCGCAGTTCAATCTGGGCACCGGCGACAGCTTCGGGCGCTTTCCCGATGCGGTCGACGGGATGGTAGTGCACCCGCATGGCTACGTATTCGCCATCCGCCGCGGCCGCCACAAGCTCTATCGGGTCGAGCTACCGGCGAACGGTTCGGAAGATATCGATGCGCCGATGGCGGCGCTGTACTCCGGCGAAGGCAAGCGCGTGGGGCTGATGCAGTCGCCGCTGGCACTCGCCCTGGCGCTCGATGGCCGCGTACTGGTGCTGGAGGAAGGCAACAACCGCATCCAGTGCTTCGACGTGAACGGAAATCCGGTGGCCTATTTCAAGGACGCGGCCACGCAGAAAGCCACACCGTTGCTGGAACTGCGCAAGGATCCCGATTTCTCGCTGCTCGACATGGCGGTCGAGGCCAAGGGACATCTCTTCCTTCTCGGCCACACCGGTGCCGGCAAGCTACCGGGCGACTACCGCCTCGATCTGTACGACCCTTCCGGCGCGTTTCTGACCTCCACGCCGAACTTCACCGCGGCGCGCATCACGGTGGACCTGCTGCGCAACATTTTCGCCATGAACTACGAGGTGCTGGACCACGCCTCGCGGCGGCCGGAACCCGGCATCAGTCAATGGCGGCCGCCCGCACCGCCGAAACTGCAGGGCGAAACGGGCGAATGATTTCGATAAAGAGCAACCAGGGGAAGCGCGCATGAAACGATTCGCCGGCAAATATTCGTTGCTCATCGACGGTCGCAAGCTCGTGCTCTGGGAGCGGCGCGTCGGCCTGATCAGCAAGGACCGCACCGATATCCTTGATCTGACCGGCAGGCGCGTGCCACTGCCGCCGGAAGCCTCCATGTTTTTCGCCATCGATCGCGGCGACGGCACCTTCGTGCTGCAAGCCTGCAACGGCGAGGTACTGGCGACCAACCACTACCTGGCCATGGTCGAAGTCACCACCGAACCGACCCGCTTTGTTCCTTCCGTGTTGCCGATCGGCACCATGCGCTTCGATCTCGCCCTGCTGCGCAAAACGCGTGCGAGCGGCAAGGCGCAGTTGCGGTTCTACCTGCAGACAGAGTCCAGCGTGAAATGGCGCTTTCTCGAAGCCTCTTCTGTGCGCCTGCGCGAAGTCGACGAGATCACCGGCGCGCGCTACGTCACCAATCTCAGCGCCACGCTGAGGGAAGGCCCGGTGTGGACGCTCGTGCAGCACGGCGACGGCATCGACGAGATCAGGGCGTCGAAGAAGGTCACGCATTTCGACTTCTCGGCCGCCGGCGAGGCGATCGTGGACCTGTCGGGCGAGGATCTGACCGACGTCGATTTCGGCCGATCGGATTTCAGCGGTGCAGTGCTCACCGGAACGGTGATGAAGAATGCCTCGTTCAAGGCGGCGATGTTCCGCAAGACCCTGCTCGACGGCGCGACGTTCGAGGGTGCCACGCTGGATCGCACGCGCTTCATCGAAGCCTCGATGCTCGACACGACCCTGAAGGACGTCACGGGCGGCGGCTGCGATTTTTCGTATTGCGACCTGCGCACCGTGAGGCACGGTGACGTGCCGCTCGCCCTCACGTCGACCGCCGACGCGCCACTGCGGTTTTCCTACGCCACGCTCAATTACGCGCTGGTCGGCCCGACCTGGCGGCACATGCACTTCGACTGGGCGAGCATTGAAAACGTGCCGAACGACGTGGCCATCGATGCGCGCAATGCCAACCTCACCGGCATCGCCCTGCCCGGCGTCACCTTCGGCACGAGTTCGAAATTCGACGAGGCGATCCTGCGCGGCGCGAGCTTCGTCAACGCCACGCTGCCGCTGGCCTCGTTCCGCGGCGCGCACATGGATGCGGTCATCGAACCCGATTTCGCTCCGACGGATTTCGGCGGCGCGCGCCTGCAGGGCAGCGACTTCACGGATGCCCGCTGCAGCCACACGAACTTCTCTGGCGCGCGCATGGACGAAACGCAGTTCAACGGCGCAACGCTCGTCGGTACCAACTTTGCCAACGCCTATCTGCGCGGCGCGGCTTTCGGCGCAGTCGAGCAGAAGAAGATGAGCGGCGCCAAATTCGACCACGCCTTTCTCGTCGACGCGAATTTCGTCGGTGCAGATCTGTCGACCTACGACGGCGTCGCGGTGAACCTCACTCAGGCCTTCCTGCACAACGCCGACTTCAGCAACGCGAAGCTCGCGGGCACGTTCATGGGCGCCGCCGGCGTCGCGTTCGAGAGCGGCACGCTGACGGTACACCTGGGCGGCCGGACCTTCTCCGTGGACTACGACCCCACGATCATCGACGTGAACACCACCACCGAAGGCACGACCTGCCCCTACGGCAAGAAAGGCCCGTGCACGCGCGCAACCCTGCACACGCGCGATCCGTTTCCGACAACGTGGTCATCGTCGGTGCGCAGCGACATGCGGGCCGCCTGGCAGAGCGGCGAGGACGAGTAGTTTTGCGGTGCGGGCCTGCCAAGGCAGGCCCGCCTTCGGCGCGGCCGACGCCAGCACTTTCGGGGCCAAGCACGGCGCTTCTTGTGTCACCCGCTGCGCTCTTCCGCCGGCTTCCGCACTTTTTGCGCGACACGCCGCGGGAAAAGTGCGGTCGTTGAAATTTCTTGTACAAAACGCGAGGCAAAAGCGCGTGCGTAGGGACCGTGGACCAGCGGCGCGCATGACGTTCTGCGCGGCGCCTCTCGATGGAACGGTCAGGCGCTTGTTGCCGCAGAAAGCTGCCGTAGCGAAGCTTTCCAGGCGTCTGCTTCCTCTCCCTCTTCCCAAAGCTCAAGCAGCTCGGAATCGGCCGATGCAATTCGCTCGATGACTTGTCTTGCCTTGGCCAAGAGTTCCGCCGTCGGCTTCTGGGCATGCTGCTTTACCCATTGATCGATTTCCTTCGTATACGCATCGGTCTGGGTTCCCTTGCCCCGTAGCTTTGCCAGAACTTCGATCGCGGCAAGGGCTTCGGTCGCCAGATCGGCATCCAGGTAGTCCTCGCCGTTTTCAATGACAGCATCGAGCGCGGCTTCTACTGGCGAGAGGTCACTTGCCTCCACCAAGCCATAGCCCCAATCGCAAGCGGTATCGTTGCCAAAGGGTTCGTGCGACCAGGCTCCCATGTATTGCTCCTTTTCAAGCGACTAACGGTTGAGTTGAGCGGCGCGCGACGATGTATGAAGTTCGCACATTGTCCCTCGCGCGTCCGCCCCAGCGATTTTGTAGGCGGCTCAGGTGTCGACCCGCTCGTTGAACTTGGCAAGAGCAAGCGCTCCTGCGGGGTTTCCGGCTGCTCTGGCGCCATCGCGATTTGAGGTGCTTTCCACCCCGAACATATTCATCTGATGGGCATCAACTCCGTAGCGCAGGAGCTCCTCTACTTCGGGCACGCGATTGAGATTTACAGCGTGTTGAAGCAACGTATCGCCTCCGTCGGTGATTACGTTTGGGCTTAGGCCAGCACAGAGCAACGCTTTGAATGTCGCCAGCGCGTTCGAGTTTGCGTTCGACAATGCAATGCAAAGTTCGAGTAGACCGAGCGAATCGGCTTCGACCGCTTCGGCCTTCGCGCATTGGCCCAAGCACTGCACCACTACGTTGGGTGGTGCGTTGAGCTCAATCAACCAGGCCACCGGCGAGGAGCTCGGGCAGCGCACGTCGGAAGGATCGTCCTGCGGCTTGATAGCCGACAAAGCCAAGTTCCAGTCGGCGCGTCGAACCGCCTCGAGAAAGTCAGCACTCACGTTCTGAACCGGGACATCTTGAGAAGACATAGAGAGCGCCTGACTTTAGAGCCGCGCGGCGTGCTCGCCGATGCATGAGCTTGGCACTTTATTCCTCACGTGTCGTCTCCGACGATTTGATAGACGGCATCCAGGAATTCAGCGGTCACGCAGCACTGTCGCCGACGGCGAGCCAATGAGGTTTTCGCGCAGGGACTTGTGATCCGGATGAATCCGGTGCTCGCCGTGGAGGAGCAGCCGCAGCACTTCAACCGGACGTCGGTACCAGCTGGCCCAGGCCAGCGGCGTGTCTCCGTGGGCATCGGTCTGTTCCGGTCTTGCACCGGCGCCAAGCAGCAACTGGATCGTGGCTGGGTTTCCGAAGGCCGCTGCCCGATGCAAGGGCCCCTCGCCTCGTGTTCGGCTATCTCGCATGAAAGACCCCGTCGCCGCGCCCGGAACGGTCGGTGCGTTCGCGTCGGCGCCCGCGCGTAGCAGGACCTTCACCACAAGGTCGTACTTCATCCGGTCGTCGTTGGTGAGTGCCGAGTGGAGCGGCGTCTCACCCGTAACCGAATCGGCGTACCTCGCGCTCGCTCCCGCCTCGACCAGGAACTCACACAGTTGCCAGTGACCGTGGAAGGCTGCCGCGTTGAGTCCCCTGTCCTGGCCGAGTGCAGCCAGAACTGCCCCAGCGCCAAGAAGCGCCTTCAGCGCGGTGACGTCGCCGTAGTAAGCCGCCCAGTGAAGCAGCGAGGCCCCTTCCACTTCTGGCCAGGGCCCGGAACCGTGAGTCGTGAGGATGTCGACGATCAGGTCGGTGCGACCCGTCGCAACGCGGAGAAAGCGCGAGTCAGGGTGCATGGGGTGCTGCCTATCGCCTTGGTTGCCGCGCCGAAGGCGTCGGCGTGAATGGTTGGTCAGGCCACGAACTCGGCCCCCACAAGGCAGGGGCGACTGCGAAGAAGACAAGCGAGGCCAGGTAAACGCTGCCCGAGATCGGATCACGGGACGCCAGGTAGTCACCCGGCGATCGGGCGCCGAGGAAGTACGCCACCCCGAGTTCTGCAGCAACGAGCAACACGAACGCGGTGCAGCCCACCGCCAAGCGCGCCGGGCGTCCCCACGGTGCATTGCGGCGAGCCAGGTATCGCGATGCCCAGAGGATGACGAGCAACATGACCGGCGCTTCGATGAGCTCGGCTGTGCGCACGCCAAAGCGTGGCACCAGGAACGGTATCCTGATGAGCGCGAGCGCGAAGCCGGCGCCAAACACGAGAAAAAAGTATACGAATCCGGCTCGCAAGATACGCATAAGTTTGCCTCAGGGGCCTGACGTTCGAGCTAACCTGCCTGCGCAGGCAGGTGCTGCGAGCCCGGGCTGCAATGATGCACTACCTGCCGCAGCCTGGGCTTGCGGCGCTGGCTGTATCCGGCCACAAGGAGTTGGACCGCGTCGGGCTTGGCGCCGCACGGTTATTCGACGAAGCCTTGCTCCTTGTAGCTGGCGTAGCCCGCCTTGGTGAGCGTGGCGAGTTCCCTGAACAATGCAGGTTCGAGCACGGCGAAGTTGAAACATGACTTGCCTTGCATGCGTGCCTTGAGTTCAGGTGATGTGGAAGCCAGCAGTTCTGGCTTCACATACACCGGCATGAGGTGGAAGCTGACGTACGACTTCTTGATTTGAACGGCACCGAAGAACAGCGGCTTCTTGTTTTTCTGGATGTGCCGCGTGTCGACGTAGAGTTCCTGATCGTCGTCCCGGGCGGCAGCGAGCTTGCCCGCGTACGGCGCCATGATCTTGCGTAGCTCTGCAAAGACGGGGCTAAGGTCGGGCATGCGAACTCCTTGAGCGGTGCGAGTAGCAGTGACATGGATTGCGCGGCCTGACGCGAGAGTCAAGCCGCGCGCCGCTCATTGCAGCCATCCCGAATCGTACGTGCGAACAGCGCCTGACGTGAGCACGTGGCGCGCGTGCAGTGAATCGCCATCCCTGCCCCATTGCCGCAGTGACGCTGGAACACCTTTCGCCCATGTGGCGTCTACAAACGCCGAACGGGCGTACTGCCGACGCCCCAGGCTCTCGACACGATCAGCGTCGTTCCTGCCCGCGACGCGCAGAGCGGGCGCTTGATTCCGCGCCGCTCCATCAACGCCACTGTGCGTCGCTCGGGACGGCAGTCCCTGCTTCGCTACTCCACCTCGAACGACTGCAACTCCACCGGCACCGCCGTGACGGTGAGCGTGACCGAGGTACCCGTATAGTTGATCCGGAATACCCGGCCATCATTGAACGGGATGGACGCCCCGTCGGCTAACCCGTTGAACGTCCCCGTCACACTGCTCGCCGACACGATGGTAAACACATCGCCGAGCCCCGGCGCGAATGCCCCGCTCAGCACCAGATCCACGCCGGTGAGATTCACCGAGCCGGCAACATTGAGTTGCGAGTACTGCGCATCGAGCGTCGTGCCGTTAATGACGATATTGAGATCGCTGCCGAATGACACGGTACTGGCCGTGGCATCGGTAAGGGCGCGGACCGGTTTGACCGCGGCAGGAGTGAGGCCCGGATCGAGCAGCAAGGTGCCGCCGCCCGTGTTGACTTGTCCTCCGCTCACCACCACGTCGCCGCCGGAAATCAGCTCCATCGCCGTGGAAACGGGTCGAGTCATGTCGGTGCTGACCGTCAGCGGGCCACTGGTGCTGTTGCCGATCTCCAGGGTACCCGCCGTGACCTGATCCAACTCCGCGTCGGTGAGGCCTAAGGTGAGCGGGCTGCCGGTGAGCACATCCACGCCACCCAGGTTGATGAGCGTCCCCGCCGTGCGCGGTTGCAGCGTCACCCGGCCAGTGCCCGCGTTGACGGCGCCGGGAGTGAGCCTGACGCTGTCGGCGGTAATCACAATCGCGGCATTTCCGCCCGATTGGATCGCGCTCGTATCCTCCATATTTACCGCCGCGCTGTTGCTGGTCCCGGCTCCGGTGACGGTGACCGCGCCGCCCGCTGAATTGATCTGGGCCGCGTTGACAGCGGACACGCCATAGCTGCCGCTGGGTGGCACCCCGGTGGCCCCGGCGGTGCCCAGCACGGTGGTTGTACCCGCGCCACCGGCGCCGATTTGACCGCTGTTGAGAAGCACACCCGCATTGTTGGTGCTGACGCCGGTGCCACCGCCTTGTCCGGTAACGCTGACCGCACCGCCACTGGAGGTGATCCGTGAGTTGGCGCCTCTCACCTCGACGCCGCGATTGATCTGCCCGGCGGTTCCGCCCGTGCCCTCGACCGTGACCGTACCGGCGCCACCCGCGCTGATCTGGCCATCGGCGCTCACGAACACGCCGAAGTGCTCGGTGCCGCTGATACCGCCGCCGAAGCCGGTGACACGGACATTGCCACCGCTGGAGGAAATCTCAGAGCCGCTGTTGGTGACGCTGACCCCGATATTGAACAAGCCCGTGCCAACGCCGCCCGTGCCGTTGACGGTGACCGCGCCGCTGCTGCCGGCGCCGATCCGACCACTCAGGACCAACGCCACGCCGTTGTTCTGAGCGCTGGCGCCGCTGCCGCCGCCTTGTCCGGTGATGGTGACCGGACCGCCGTTCGAGGTGATTGAAGAGTTTGCATCTCTGACATACACGCCGTTGTTGCTCGTTCCTGGGCCAGCCCCACCCGTACCCGAGATCGTGAGCAATCCACTGGTTCCGCCAATGAGGTCGCCCCCAGAGCGCACCTGCACGCCATGCTGCAAACTTGCCCCGTCGCCGCCGCGGCCCGCGACCGAGAGCGCGCCAGTGCCGGTGACTTGCACAACGGCCGCGTTAATGTTGACGCCGATGAAGTCACCCGAGCTTGCCGTCGCCTGCTGGTTGGCTTCCAGGACGATATTGCCGTTGGCCGCCGTCAGGGTGGCGCCGCCGGCGAAGCTGATGTTACGGCTGGTACGCGCGGCAATGCTGGCAGCGCCGGCGAAGCTCGAAGCTCCATTGAACGTGATGGTGCCGGCGGCATTGTCGAGGGTGATATCGAACGTATCGCCGTACGTGTTTGCGCCACTGCTGTTGAAGGTCGCCGCAGTGCCGGTGGCCGAGTCGGTGAGGCGAATGGTGTTGAACGCGGTCAGTCCTGCCGCCGTTACCGTCATCGACGCGGTGCCATTCCCCGTGACGTTGGCGCTGTTCGTGCCGATCCAGGTACCGCCGGTCAAGGTGAGTGTGTACGTCGTCGCGTTGGCGACGATCGCCACGGCCTCGTTAGCGGTATTCAGGTCAAGGTTGAGTTGCGCTCCGGCCTCACTGAAGGTCGCGGCCTTGGCTGCCGTGGTTGCGCACGACACCATGGCAACCGCAACCAGCGTCCTGCAGGCGAATGCACACGTCCCGGTGAGCGGGAATCCACAAGACGACCAGAATGATCGACCGCGAAGAATCAGCATCAAGGACATTTCCTGCATATGCTGCAGTAGACGGCCCCATCGCAACGCAGGTTGTTGGCCCCAGAGATGCAGCTTCCCGAAGTTCGTGTAGACCACACGAATGCCACCCGAGCGCCCGTTCGGAATTCTGCCCATCGCCCCCTCGCTGAAGAAATTCTACAAATGGCGCGAAATCTCCTCGAAGTCCGGAGGACTGTCAAGTTGCAGTTTCCCCGACTGAGATGTCCTCGCCTCGACTTCGAAGCGAGTCCGTCGCGCTGCGAATCTCGTCCACTACTGAGTCGGCAGGCGTCGCGATCAAACGCCCTGATTTGAGCCGCACCGAAGGCGTCAGGCAGTCACCGCGCTCAACTTGCGCGGACTACGGCCGGAACCAAGCCGAGCCGCGAACCCGCTTAGTCTTGAATGAATTCCTAGCCGCCAGTTTCGGCCAAGGCTGGATTGCGATTCTTGAGCTTGTGGTAGGCGAAAGTACCGGAAACGCCGTGCCAGAAGTAGTAGATGAAGATGACTGCAAGGACAGCGCCGGAGGGCGTGCCTGACTCGACCATGAGGATGATCTTGGAGATGGTGAAGTAAATGAGCATCACTACCGCGCACGCGCGGCTTTTCTTGTAGATGCCAAATGCCAAGCCAAAGATCAGCACAACGTCGATAAGCACCCAGGCGGAAAATCCGAGCATCTCGGTTCCCGACATTGCAATAAGTGTGAATACGAGGGTGATCGAGCCGGATATCGCCGCCGCGACCCAAGCGCTCTTGATCTTCCCGCGAATGTCGGCTGGTATCTCCGGAGTGACGTCTGCGACGTGAGCGGTCGGCGCTGAGTACGGATTTTCGGTTGCCATAGTTTCACCTGTACGTGCCAACGGAGAAAATTGAGCAGCTCGCAGCCAGCAACCGCACCATACCGCAGGACGATATCGCGAGTCTGCTCCGACGCCTGGTGCGGCGCTTGCGACCTCAGTAATCGGGAAATGGATACTCTCCCCAAGGCTCGCGACCCGCAAACGCCAGGGCCAAGTCAACTTGCTCCCAGACACTGAGACCCACAGATTCCAATTCTTCGAGTAGCAATCGAGCTTCATCCACGCGCCCTCGCCTGAACATCTCGATGACCAGAACGAGCAGGACGCCTCGCTGCCTGACTGCTTCCAGCGCGGGATCGCTCGCGATACGTCGAGCAGCATCAAACTCCCCGAGGACGGCCAGCGTCTCAGCCACCTCTTCGAGCCGGACACCCGACCTGGCCAGGGGTTCGGCCTCCCGAAACCGGCCTTCGAGACACAGCGCAAAATGGGGCTCGCGCGCAGCGTACGACCGGATTCGCTCCAGCAGTACATCTGCCCGGTAAGGCGGGTGGCGCTTCTCCAATGCCTCGAGATCGCCGAGCGCCCGCATCCGTTCGGCGGCCCCCCGCAGGGAGTTCGAAGTTCGTGAGCGCCCCGGCCCCGAACATCTCATCGGGTGCCGTTCGCAGCAGCGTGACAGCACGGTTCGCGATCGCCTCACGACACAGAACCTTCGCCGCACAGCCGAACGCGCGAATGGCCAGTGTGTCGTAGCTACCTTTGCGTGCAGCCCTCTCAAGCTCATCGATTCCGGCTTGCAACTGGCTGTCCACAAGTTCGCTTGACACCGGGTCAGTGGGTATCGCCATTCATTCGCCTGGTTTGCCTGACGCCTGAATCAAGCCGACCCGCGAAGCGGGCTTGGTCTGAATTGTCAGCCTGTGCCGACAGACGTTGTTTCCACGGGTAACACGCCGATTTCTTTCAACCACGATTCGAGGAGACCAGGCCACGTGGAGCCGACCGGGTGTTCCATGTGGCGCAGCCCAAAGGCATGGCCGCCCTTCGCAAAAATATGCACCTCGCTTGGAACTCCCGCTGCATCAAGTGCTCGAGCATAGACCGTGCTGTTGCAGACAGGATCGACATCATCGTCCCAGGCGTGGACCAGAAAAGTGGGCGGCGTGCCCTTTGAGACGTTGATCGAAGGCTCCAGAACGTCGCCCTTTCGACAGAGATGTCCAGGATAAAACGCTATTGCGAAGTTCGGGCGGCTACTCAATTTGTCGACTGCATCGACGGGTTTATAGGTTGGCTCGACAATGTTGCTGGTCTGCGCAACCAGGAATCCGCCTGCCGAGAAACCCATCACGCCAATCCGGTCCGGGTCGATATGAAGCTCCTGTGCCTTGGACCTGACTAGCCTGACAGTTCGTTGAGCATCCTGGAGCGGGTTGCACGGGCATTCATCGGGCCAATGATGGTTTTCACGCGCCGGCACGCGATACTTGAGCAATACGCAGGTAATGCCCTTTGAGGTGATCCAGCTGCAGATCTCCGTTCCTTGTTTTGTGACGACGACGGCCCTGAACCCTCCACCTGGGAAGACAACTATCGCAGCGCCACTATTTCTCCCCTTTGGAGGAAATACCGTCATGGTCGGAACGGAAACATCCCAGGCGGCTTCCGAGGTCGAGCCTTCAAGCGCATCCGGGGTTTGAGCAATCTCGATTCTCTCTTGAACGGTTGCCCGAACCCCGTTATCCGGCGCGGCTCCTGGCCAGATTGGGGTTTGCTTCAGGTTGTGAGGGGGTTGCCAAGGCCCCGGGGCCCAACGACTTTCGTCGTTCGACGTTGTCGATGCAGCAATGGCCCCCTTGGCTGGAGTAGTGCCTCCACTCACAGCTGGCGCTGCAGCCGCTGTTATCGCAAGAACGAAAGCGATAGCTGCAGCGATTCTCAACATGTATGGCTTCATGAATTGTCAGGCTGCCGTTCTGTTGGGCACACAGGCCTACGCCTTGGCAGATCCGCGCCGAAGGCGTCTGCGCGAATGATCAGCCATGCCCAGATCCGGAAGTCTCACGAATTCCGGGCAAGTAGTAGTACGGCCCTTCACTACTGGGCGCGAACCCGAGCGCCAAGGCGAGCGCGAGCGACGCAGCGTTTTGCTTCCTGCATGCCCAAATCGGCTGAAGTCCTTCAGTGATGCAATAGTCGATCATGGCTGCCGCAGCATACTTCGCAAGACCCATGCCGCGAAACGCCGGATACGTCTCGACCCCAATTTCCAATTGGTCTTCCAGGCGAAATGCTGCGAAGGCCAGCGAAGCGACCTGCTCGTCTGCGGTAACGCAGTATCCGCCGCCTTTAGCCAGGAACCCAGGGGCATCAGGCCAGAAGCGATGCGGCGAAACGGAAATTCCTGGACGTGCAAAGTCATCTGCCGACATGGGCCGCACGCGGAACTGGCGCGGCACTTCGAGCCGTGAAGCCAGTTGCTCATAGCGCTGCTGCAAGAATATGAAGTTGCTACGTGTGTGGCGTTGAGCCCGAGAAGAAGCTTCCGGGTTGTCGGGCGGCGCGAGTTCTACAGTGAGGCTCTCATCGACCACCACGGCGTGCCTGATTGGGTGCACCTGCATCCAGAGCGCTTCCGGTCGGTCGCGGCAGGAATTGATATGCCGCCGAAGCTCAGCCCGGTCTGGATTCTCCGACCGGATCAGGAGCAGAGACATTCCATATGAATGAATGATGTGAATCAGCGTTGGGTCGACTTCAGAGTCCGCCCAGACTTCGCCATTTGCCAGGCCTTCAAGAACGCTCCTGGCGAACAGGCAGTTGAAGTCGACGTCATGCAGAATCGATGAAAACTTTGCATACGAGGCTGATGGAAGTTTGAGCACGTCTTCTTCTCTGAACCAGTAGCATCCTGCGCCCAGGATTGACCGGAAGGCTCTTACGGAAGTCTCTAACGAATTGTCAGCTGCCAACCCGCACACCTGCGGGCGTGCGTTCCACCGCTGCCAAAAACTGTGCCCTGACGTCTTGCAGCGAGTATGCCGCCTTGGCGGGAATTGCGAGAAGCGGCAAATTGATGGCGCGGCACACATTGCCCACCAGCTCATCCCGGACCATTGCCCGTTGGCCGGCATGTGACTTGTCATTGAGCTCGACGACGCAGACAACTGACAGATCACCGGAGCGGCAAACAACAAAGTCAACGTGCTTGGCAGCAATGCGATTGAGCGCGCTTTGCCGGGCAGAGTTGCCCAAACCCGGCTTGACTGCAGCCAAATCCGCGACCCGAACCTTGCCAAAGACCCGGTGCTCTGAGCCCACAGCCTGGTCCAGGACGCCGAGAAAGGAGCGCTCTGCCGCCGAGAAGAGCGGCTTGGCGGGCTGGTATGGAAATCCGATGCTGCCTGAGCGATCAGCCTTGCCCTTGGCTGCGGCAAGAACGACCAAGACAACCAAGGCAAGAACGAGCAATAGGATCCATGACATGCGGAGTGCGCCCCTTGGCACCTGACGTTCGAAATGAGCCGCCGCCGCGCGGCGGTGATTGAATCATACGCGCAACCTCATCAACGGCCCGCTTGAATACAAATCCAGTCACGCGCGCCCGACTTGTGGGGATGGCGTTCCACGAGATGACAGATGAATCGGTTGAGCGACCGGCCACAACTCGAACAACCCAAGATGCCGTCGTTCTCCGCGAGAGCGACTCCGCATGCCGGGCAGAACCATGTGCCGCCAACGCGGTACTTCAAAGGCGCATTGTCGGTTCGTCCCGAAGCGCTTTCAAAAGCATCGCGCAGCAGCCTTTCCATGTGTTGCGTGAGCACCATATCTCCGGATACACACGTCAAGCGGCCATCGCTGTACTGGAGCATCCCGCCGCACATTGGACAAAACGCAGTCGTATCCTCGCGCACCCAATGTTCGAGTTAAACGGCGCGCGGGGGCCTAGGCGCCTCTCGATAGAGCTGTTAGGCGCTTGTTGCCGCAGCAAGCTGCCGTAGCCAAGCTTTCCAGGCGTCTGCTTCTTCTCCCTCTTCCCAAAGCTCAAGCAACTTTGAATCGGCAGATTCAATTCGCGGCACTGCCGAGCGCGGGAATGGCCAGTATGCTGAAACTACCTTTGCTTGCAGCCCTCTCGAGTTCCTCGATTCCAGCTCGCAACAGGCAGTCCGCAAGTCAGCTTGACACTGCGTCAGCGGGTATCGCCATTCATTCGCCCTCTTTGGCCTGACGCCTGAATCAAGCCGACCCGCGAAGCGAGGTCGGCTTGAATTGTCAGGCCGCGGGCCGCTCATTGCAGCCATCCAGAATCGTACGTGCGACCAGCGCTTGAAGTGAGTACGGCTCGAGTGTGCAAAGAAAAGTCGGCTATGCGGCACCCAATGCATGCCGGAACAGTGGAATGAACTGCCCGACTTCCTCGTACGAGACGAAACAGCCGAACAGCGCAGCCTGTGCCTTGTTGCGACGCTGGAATGCCTCGGGCGCTAGCAAAACTGTCTCATAGTCGACGTAGCCGCCATAGCGTGAGTTGCCGACCCAATGAGCAGCGCGGTGGGCGTACATCTCTGGCTGAAGTTCCGTGAACTTGCCTGCTCCGACTTTGTTCTCGATGTGTAAGCCGAGTAGCTTGTCGTTCCGGTCTGAGACGACTAGCAGAACGTCGGTTTCCGATTGGCGCAGAGTGCTCCTGCACTCTCCAGTGGCGGCGTCGATACTCGGGAAAGGGTGCGAACCCCATGGATGATTGGCGCGGCAACTTCGAAAGACAGCACCGCAAGCAGCGAACTTAGTTTTGGTCACAAACCATTGCAGGAAAGCGGAGTTGGACTCCAGCTCAGCCGCAAGGGCGAGATCAAGCTCCTTCTCTGTCGCCATGGGCTTCACGTGGCACATAGCGCCGTGCCAAGCCGCCGCGCGACGGTGTGTGGTTGATACGCGCAACTTCGTCGGCGGTCGGCTTGAACACATAGCTAGCGAGGCCACGTTCGCGGGCCGACCGAAAACGAGGAGTGAACCACTGGAGCTAGCGCCGAGAGCACGCAGAGCAAAACCCAAGGGAGAAGCCAATGCTTGCCGAACAGACTAGGGGGAACAAACAGCGAGCTGCCGAGGAAGACGGTAGCCACGCCAACTCCTAGCAGCAGCGAGGCAACCAATGAAGCCGATGCGCGTGACCAACGAGAGCCAAGCCAGTAGCAGGCCGCACCCAGCAAACCGACGAGTACAGCGATAGCGAGAGCGAAGCGGAAAGTGGCATCGCGCCCCAACATAGCCTCGAACTCTCCGCGCATAAAGATCGCATAGGCGCTGCTAGACGCACTTACGATCGCCAGTGTGGCTCCGAAGGCTGGAGGACCGAGGAGGTTCATCACGTGGACCCTAGTGCCGCGCTAAGCGGCCGCAGACCGAAGACACAACAGGAAACATCGAAACCTCTCCCCGCCGTCCGCTTGAACCAGTTGCAGCGCGACACTCATACCAAGCGTGTGCCTCCAGCGCCTCGTCTCTCGCCTGGGGCCGAAAGAGGATGTGCATTTAGTCATTGCGCTGGAACAGTTCAGTGCGCACCTGATCCCATGGCACGGCACTCGCCGGGTCATGCTCATGCTCTTCCAGCCTGGCCTGTACTGCTTGCAGCCGGTCGGGCGTTAAGGTCATGGATTCTGGGCTTTCTGCAGCGATGCTGTCCCAAATGTCTTCCGCGAACTGGATCCGTTCAGCAACGGAGAGGCTAAGAAAATCGGGTCTGGGCTGGCTCATGGCGGAAGTGTAGACCGCTAGCTGTGCGGGCGCTAACGCGTGAGTTAAGCCGACCGGCAGCGGCTGGCGACTGGGTGCTAGCGCAGCGGAGAGGCACCCAGGCGACGCCCCGATTCGGGTTCCGGGGATCATCCAGTGGTGTTCGCGTTGGTGCTCGACTCGAACGAGCACGCCGGGGCGTTTGACGAGGAGATCATGGCCCACCTCGGCGCCGTCCAGGAACTCAGCGAAACCATCACGACGGCGGAACTGGAGTTTCCGGACTCGCGCTCGCACAGCGGGATCCTCGAAGCCGTGGCCATCCGCTCGCGCGATGTGCGCGGGCTGCCGCAGGCCCAGTGGGAAAAGGGACCGCAGGTTCCTGCGTTGCCGGGGCGGCATCGCGCCGCTCCGACATTTTCGAGCGTAACCGTGCGGCGCTGGCGATCGATCGGCCGCTCGGCATTCGCCATGCCCCGTTTTCGCCGGTTCGCGCGCTATCCCTTTCTGCCGAGGGCCGGCGACGGCTCGCCACCGCATTCTGTCGAACGCCACTGGCTGATCCCCAACACCGGACAGTCCGATGAATGAATGAGCTCGCGGGCTGCGGTTAATACCTTGGTCCGCACCCGCTACATCACTGCAACAAGACCGATTACGGAAATGCAGTCGGACAGCGTTGCATCCCGCAATTCACTGACACATCACCGAAACTTGGCAGCGCAACAGCCAACCCAACAGCGGGCAAAAAGCAGCGCGTTCCATGCTCACTATCCGTGTCGCCCAGATCCGTCTTCAGTGCATGGCGGCGAGGCCCATGGTACGGGCCAGGACGCCGAGAATCAGAAGAAGCAGCACGGCCCACGCGAGGGTCAGGAGCCACCACGGATTGCGTTTCCGGATCGTCAGCGCCAACCCGCCCGCGACCGAAATGACCAGCGATGCGATGAACACGTAGCCGTAGAGAGCCCCCAGCCGTGGCGGATTGAAGGCCGATGGCGTCAGGTAGTACAGGACAACGACGGCAGTCGCGGTGCCGGTCGCTACGAGCACCGCGCTGCTCAACAGCCACCAGCGGTCGCGCTGAGAAACCTGTGACGCGATGTCGCCGTCAACAGCCCCGGATGCCGGTTGCGATGCAGGCTCTTGTCCACGTGGTGCGGTCATGGGGCAGCTTCACATGGCGGGCATGCGCCAGACGCGGTTCGCGTCCCGCGTGAAGTTCCGACACGCGCCGGCGAATCCGACAATGTCTGTGGATACTGCCAGCCAGTAGGTGGTGAGTACGCGCGCCCATTGCGGATGCGCGGATCGGCAACAATGCACAAATGTCGCCCTATTTTCCAACGAGCGCAAACAGGAAAAACCAGAGCAGGGCCAATAGCAGACAGCTCGCCAGGCTTCCGAGCGCAATGGCGACCGACGCAGCTCGTCGGTCGTCGTATTCCGCCGCGGCGGACAGCGCCAGCGAACACGCGGCGCCGAAAGCGCACGCCACAACCCTATAGCAGGCGGTTGTCCCACACCAGGTTTCCGGTGAGATGGATCAGCAGCGGGAGCAACCAGCCGATGACGAGCGTTACGACACTGGCGTTCAGCATGCGGGAAGTCGTTCCAGGAAACAGGTCAGTCCGGCTACGTGGGTGGACCCATGGTCTTGCGGATTCGAGCGAGCATACGCTGCTTGAATCGGTGCCTGAAATCCACGGGGCCGCTTCACATGAGAAGCCCTCCCCTCGAGGGGGAGGGCTTGGCGCTTTCGCCTTGGCAGTGTGTCAGGCGCTGTTGGATCGACCGCACGCGACCTGCGTCACGGCTGTCGGAACAGATCGCGTCGCGGCAATCCGCCGCTCCACGTCGTGTCGCAGGAACAGGTACTGCCGATGCCGCCGCGGAGCCGGCAGGAGTTGTTTACGCCTTGCCGGAAGCTGCCTTCCTGCGTCCCGCGCAGGCGGGTGCGCACCAGGTTCGTGCCGGCGATGCCTTCGCCCTGGTCGAGGCAGCTCGCCCCGTAGCAGTAGCAGGCGGTGCCGGCGCCGCCGGCGCGGCAGTCGCGATTCGAACGGCATCCCGTGCGCTCGGCGAAGCATCCGTAGGACTGGATGCCCAGCGAATTGGGCTCGCCGTCGGGCGCGATGGCCTGAAAGGCGACGCCGTTGCCGTCTTTCTGCTCGGGGCAGCCGATGGCGAGTACGCCTTCGTACGCGGTCTTGAGGTTGTACGCGCGCTGCAGGTGCTGGCAGTCTTTCGCGCTGCCGCCACTGCACAGCGGCGAGTAGATCTGGATCCACAGTTCCCAGACCGGCTTGAAGCCGTAGCGAATCGGCTGATCGCCGCGCGCGCCGCTGGCGATGAAAGCGTCGACGCGTTCTTTCGTCACCTCCTGCGTGAGCGCGACGCGCGCCCGCGGGGTTCCGCCCATGACGATCTGTCGCCACTCCGAATGCGTCTGTGACGCCTTTTCCCGCTGTTCGCTCGAGTACGCCGCGCAGCCGTCGACGCTCCAGCCCGCGTTGGTCGGGTTCTTGCCCTCGACCGCGGCGCAGGCCTTGGCTTTCAGGATGTTCAGGATGTCGCTGGTGCTGGCGTTCGAACTCTCCCACCGCTGGAAGCGGCTGCCGAGCACTTGCCGCACCTGGATGTGCGAGCCGAGCCGCTGCAGGTAGACCACGTAGGGATCCCACTGGCCTTGCTGGCCGGCGCGGTCGGCATGGATCAGCGGCAGCGCCTCGAATTGCTGTACGTCGGAGGGATCGACGTTGTCCTTCGCGAAGCAGTCGCGGCCCCGCTGATTGAAGTCGACGGTGCGCGTCGGCGTGGTGATGTCGATGTGCGTGCTGGCCATGCGCTGGGTCGTCGAGGTGTCCGCGCCGGTCATGGCCGACACCGATGCCCGCGCGGTCAACCGTGCCGTCGTGTAGCTGCCGCTCAGTTCAAAGCTCGACGAGGTCTTGCGGGTGAGCTCTTCCATGCTTTCCGAGTTCTGGAATTGCCGCGTCGCCGAGCCGTCGGGCGGGGACAGCGAGGCGCAGCTTCCCAGGCGGGCGTCCACGAAAAAGTCGTTGCCCGCGCTGGGCGGATCGAAGCCGTTGATGGCTGGCAGGAAGAATGCGTGACCCAGACCGCGACAGGTGCCGTTCGGGCAGGCCGGCGACTGCATTTCCGCCGACACCTCGTCTGCCGCGGCAAGGGCCGGATAGCCGGCGATCAGACCCAGTACGGCAATGAGGCAGGAAAGCGCCGAGGCGGCGGCGGAACGTGTTGCGGGGAAGCAAGCGGCCAGCGCCGGCCGGTCGCGGAGTGCATTTTGGCGCATTTTCCAATCTCCTCTCGACGTGAGTCGGAACCGGACCTCACATCGAAGCCCAAGCGTACGAGTCGCGGGATTCCTATCACCGTCGACTTACGCTTTTTGTGGAAAGCGATGCACGCAGTTGCGCTGACCGGGCAAGAGGAATCTTGGCGCCGGTACACCCGCGACGCCGTGCGCCAACACGACGTACCACGGTCCGCCTGCCGGCATCGCGGACGTCGACGGCACTCCTCATCGCTGCTCCTCATGCGCAGATGCCGATGAAGAAGGCGGCATCCGGTATCTGGCTTCGCCGTTTGTGCGACCGGTGCAACCAACGCGGCCAAGTGCGCGTCGGCTGGCGCGAAATTCCGGTGCCGCCGCTCAGGCTCAGGCGATGCCGCAATTTCTGCACGCACGCCCCTCTCGCTCGGTGACACACGGTGCGCACACATTGAGATATGTCACTTTTTAACCATGGTCGATATGCATACCTCGCATGGAGGAGTACCGATGCTGTAACCCGCTCGCCGCGGTGTTTCTCCTGCCCCCTCGTGCGACTCACCGGATTCCGAGGGCGACTGCGGCTACACGATCTACGGCGTGATCAGGACGACGCAGATCAACGGCTCGACGGCCGCGCGCGGCGGCGACAGCGGTGGTCCGATGTTCGCGCTATTGGGCGACGGCGTGCGCGCGAAAGACAGCGTGACCGGCGGCGGCGGAACGACGATGTATTTCCAGGACTGGGCTGACGTCATCGTCTGTACAGCGGCTATCCCGTGACGCCGTGATCGCGGCGGGACGAGCCTCCTTCACGAGGCCCGTCCTTCTTGCATCGGTGTCGTGCCCTCGCGCGCTCCAGGAAGCCGTAGCAATCGCGCCACTTGCGAGCCGGCTTCTACCCCTCCGCCGCAGCCATGGCCTCGATCCGCGCCAGCAGCACCGGCTCGATCCGGCGGCGATCCTTCACCAGCGCCATCGCGCGGCGCGCGGTATCGCGGGCCGCGCGACCGTCGCCCAGGCGCGTGTGTAGCGACGCAAGGACATCGAGCAATTCGATCCGGTGCAAATCCCCCGCAGGCGCGAGCTGTTGCCAGATTGCGAGTGCCTGATTGATATCGGGCATCGCCTCGGCAGGGCGGCCCAGCGCGTTCAGTGCGCTGGCGCGCCGTGCCAGCACGGCCTCGGCGACCGCGCCGTGCCGCTCGTCCAGGCGCGCCAGCAGGTCGCGCGCCTGATCGCACAGCGCCAGCGCCGCTGCGGGGTCGTTGCGCAGCAGGCTCAGCGCCGCGCGCGACTGCCACAGCTGGGCCATCCAGTTATGGCCTTGCGGAAAGATTTCCTGCGCCATCGCCAGCGCGCGTGCGCTGCTGGCATCGGCCTGGTCCAGATCGCCCGTGGCGAGCGCGAGTTCGGCCACGGTCGCGTAGATCTCGATGCAGGAACGCGTGGCGTGCAAGTCGGGGCGTTCGCACCATTTCGCCGCAGCGCGGATGTGCTGCGTGGCCGCCGCCATGTCGCGCCGGCGCAGTTCCAGTTTGCCCAGCCGGCTCAACGTATTGGCGACGCGCAGATGGCCGTCACCGTAGAGCGTCCGCATCATCGCCAGTGCACGGACCAGCAAGGGTTCGGCCTCGTCCAGGCGTGCCTGCAGACGCAGTACGTCGCCGAGATTGAGCAGGGCCAGCGCAATGCGTTCGTGCGGCGCGTCGTAGATCCGCTCGGCCGTGGCCAGCGTTTCGCGCAGCAAGGACTCGGCCGCTGCGGTATCGCCCAGGGCCTGGCGTACGCGCGACAGATCGGTGAGGCCCTGCAGAAAATCCTCGGTCGGCGCGCGTCCGCTGCGGCGCCAGGTCTGCAGCGCGGATTCCAGCAACGTCGCGCCTTCGGCTTTGTGGCCCGCTCCCACCAGCAGATTGCCGCGCACGAGGTCCGCCTGCACGGCGCCCGGAGAACCGGCGCCATACAGTGCGGCGGCGTGTCGCGCGGCTTCGGCGGAAATGGCCAGCGCCTGTTCGGTGCGCGCCGAATACATCAGCGCACTGGCGTAGTTCTGCAGTCCCTCCACGCTGGCGGCGCTGCTGTCGTCGCGCATCTGCGGCAGCAGCTCGGCATATGCGACGCTGGCATCGGCGTAGCGCGACTGATGGATCAGCAGGTTTGCCTGCAGCAGGCGAATCCGCGTCACGGCCATGTCGCCCGGCGCGTAGAACGTGTGCGCCAGGTCCAGGGCCTGATCGTAGAACTGCCCGGCTTGAACGTAGTCGCTGCCGACCATCCGGACTTCGCCCAGCGTGCGCAACAGCTCCACGCGCGTAGCGACGGACAGGTCGGCCTGCGTCTGCAGGCGCTGGCCGGCGCGCTGCACGAGTTGGTCCAGCGTCAGTCGCTGGTCCGGCAATTGACCGGCTTTCGAGGCATCGAACAGCTCGATGAGGAAATCGCGCACCGCGGTGGCGCGCTGCGCCTGTTCGCGCGCGACATGCGCCTGCCACAGCGTCAGCGACACGCCCAGCACGATCGCGAACACGGCCAGCATCGCGGCGATGGATGCGGCGCGGTTGCGCTGCATGCTCTTGCGCAGGCGATACCACGCCGAGGGCGTACGCGCGGTGACCGGCTGGTTGTGCAGATAGCGATCGAGATCGTCGGCCAGCAGTGCCGCCGAGAGATAGCGGCGACCCGGCTCCTGCGCCGTCGCCGTGGCGTGGATCGCGTCCAGGTCACCGCGCAGCATGCGCGTCAGCGCATCGCCGGCGGGCAAGCCGACAGGCACCGGGGCCGCATCGGCGCAGGCGCGCGAAAGATTGACGCGGGTGTGGCCGCGCGGCAGCAATTGCCCGGTGAGCAGCTCGCCCATCAGGATGCCGAGCGCGTAGATGTCGGTCGCCGTGGTCACCGGCCCGGGCAGGTATTGCTCCGGCGCTGCGTAGCCGGGCGTCAGCGAGATCGCGCTGGTCTGGGTGGCGTGGTGGTCGTCGTCATCGAGCAGGCGCGCGATGCCGAAATCCAGCACCTTGATGTCGCCCGCGGTGTTGACCAGCACGTTGGAGGGCTTGAGGTCGCGATGCACCACGAGGGCGCGGTGTGCGCTGTCGATGGCGCGGCAGACGGTGACCAGCAGCGCCAGCCGCACACGCAGGCCCAGGCCGCGTGCCGTGGCGTAGTCAGTGATCGGCTGGCCATCGACGAATTCCATCGCGATGTAGGGAATGCCCGCCTCGCTGATGCCGCCGTCGACGAGGCTGGCGATATGCGGGTGCGACAGCTGCGCCAGCACGCCTTGTTCGCGCCGGAAGCGGCGCTGTCCATCGGCGGAGAACAGCCCCGTGCGCAGCAGCTTCAGCGCCACCGTCTGCGTGCCCGCGCCGCTCGCGCGTTGCGCGCGGAACACCACGGCTGAACCGCCCTGCCCCAGCACCTCGATGAGCCGGAACGGCCCGATGCTGCTACCGATCAGGCCGGCGCCGTCCTCGTGCGGCGGCGTGTACTGCTGCGCCAGCACGGCGGCGGAGGTGGCGAGCAGCGGTGCGTCGTTGAGATCGGCGGCCAGCAGGTCGAGCACTTCCTGGCGCAGGCCCGCATCGAGGGTGTGCGCAGCCAGCCACGCCTCGCGTTGCGGCGGCGTCAGGTCGACCAGTTCATCGAAGCACGCGCGCAGGCTGGGCGACGATGCACTCACGTCAGCCGCGCTTTGAGGAAGGCGGAAGCGAAACGCCAGTCGCGCGCCACGGTGCGCGGCGCCACGCCGAGCAGCGCGGCCACCTGATCCAGCCCCAGTCCCGCGAAGTAATGCAGGTCCACCACGTCGGCGGCACGCGCGTCCTGCAGCAGCAAGGCATCGAGCGCGGCGTCCAGTTCGAGCGCCTGCGCCGGATCGATCGCGAGCGTTTCCACATCCGGATCGGTGAGGGCCACGCGCAGACGCGTGTCCTCGCGCTTGAGGCGCATCTGCAGCTTCGCGCGATCGAGCAGGATGTGACGCATGGCTTTCGCGGCGTAGGAAAAGAACTGCCGGGCGTCGCCGAAGCGCAGACGCTCGGCGTCGGCCAGTTTCAGGTACAGCTCGTTGACCAGCGCGGTCGTGTGCAAGGTGTCGGGCGCACCGCCGCGACGGCGCTCGCTGCGCGCCAGGGTGCGCAACTGCAGATACAGATCATCGACCAGTGCATCCACGCCGCTGCCATCGACGACTTGCTGCATGGATCGGGGGACTCTCGCGCAAGGGCCGATCACGGTACAGACATGACCGCGGCTTTTCCACCGAACCGACAGCAGTTCGATCCTTTTGTTCGCGCGTGCCTTGATCGGCGATGGTGCCCGGTACCGGCTTCGTCGTGCAGACCAAGCTGGGCAATATCGCCCGCCGCCGGACATCATCCGTGCCCATTGCTTTGCGCTCGTCAACGGCAGCCGATTACGCGCACTGCCGCGCCTGTCTGGTGCCGCTGACTACCCTGCTCATCGGCAACCTCTACCCCACAGCGATTGCTGATAAGCGTCGAGTACGCTGCGCCTGATGCTTCACGACATCCGACGCATGACTCAGGGACAACGTGGGATCGCCATTGCTTCGTTGTGATGGGACTCGCACGCCTTACGCTTCGCCGTTCTTCCGCCGCACCTACTCGAAGCCATCCGCAAACAGGCTTTCGCTCGCGCTATCCGGCAGCGGATAGCGATGCCCGAGGATACTCAGCCGCGGATCGCCCGGCGGCAGACGCGTCAAGACGCCGCTGCCGACCAGGTCCGAGCTGGCACTGACCACACTGCCGGAGGCCACCGTGTCGAGGCCATGGGTGTTGCGCCAGGTCGCCCAGCTCATGTTCATGGGCGAGCCGCCGCACTCGGTGTCGCGCATCGCATTGGCATTCGCGGTTTCCAGCCGGTTGGCGCGCGCGCGGATCTGGACCGCGAATGCGCCGGGCACGGTGTTGAGGCACGACGCCCACGCATACGGCGCCGCCGTCGAGCGGACCAGGTTGTGGCTCATCCGCGTGTCGGCGCTGGTGGCGTTGAACACGCCCCAGCGCAGCACCACGCCACCGCCGACCAGCGTGTTGTGGTGCACGTCGTGCTCGCGCAGATAGCAGCCGGGGTCCTGCACGCATTGCCCGCCGAGCAGCACCCCGGTATTGATCATAAGGTTGTGATGAATGTGGACTTTTTCCGAGTTGTACTGTGCAGAGATCTGGATGCCGTTGTTGTTCGCGAATCCGGGCGCGTATTCGATGAAGTTCTCGCGGTAGACGTTGCGCTGCGAATTGTCCTTGTCGTGCACGCCAACGGTGGAGGCGCCCAGGCGCACCTGGTTGTTCTCGAACAGCGAATCGCCGGCGTCGAACCAGGTGGTGGCGTAGCCCGCCGGGTAGTTGATGAACGCCGAATCCTGCACGAGGAAACGATGCCGCGTGAGTTCATCGCCCCAGCCGTGGATATACGCGGGATTCTCGCCGCCGTTGGCGACGACCCCGTCGAGGAATCGGACGTTGCGCACCACCAGTCCGGGCAGTGAGGGATCGCTGACGATGCCGTACTGGCGCACGCCGGTGATATCCACGCCTTCCAGCCGCGCGGCGGGCGCCTGGTTGAAACGCACGGTGATGTTGCCGGTCTGGTCGAGCGCGACCACGGGCACTTCGTCGGGATAGGCAACGATCTGCCGGGTGCGCCCGTCGTTCAGATCGAAGCGGCCGACGTAGGTGCCGGCGCGCAGCATGAGCGCCTGCGCCGACGTGCCTTGAGTCAGCGCATAGGGGATGCTCAGGAACGGCTGAGCCATGCTGCCGCGACCCGGCGCATCCACGCCATTTGGCGCGACGAACAGGAATCGGCTGGTCGCCGCGGTCACCGCAAAGGTGCGCTGCGCGACTTTCTGCACTACGCCACTGTCGCGTACCTCGATGTCGAACTCGAAGCTGCCGGCAGCCGCGGGAACGAACCGCAGCGTGCCGCGCCGGAAATCGAGGCTGGCGACGGCCGTCGACATCGCCTGGCCGTTGAAGCGCATGGCGAGCAGGCGGAACTCGTAGGGAAACTGGCCACCCACGACGCCGGGGCGGCTCTCGTAGGCCAGGCCGGGATAAGCCATCGAGCGCAGCCCGGCACCGTCCAGCCACCACGTCAAGGGATCATCGGGAAACGTCGCCGGCATCGTGATGCGCGGCGCGGCGACGTGCACGCAGCGCACGAACACCGGCGCGGCGGAAGCGGGCACCAGCGCCGGCGCCTGCGCCGACAGCGCGCAGGTCTGACCGTCCGGCTGCGACAGCACGTCGATACTCAGTGGTGCGCCGGACTCCGCACTGCCGAGCACCAGTGGCCCGTCGAGACTGGCGCTGACCGTGACGCCACCCTGGCGCAGCGACACCGCGTTGCCCAGGGCCAGACCTTCGAGCCGGACATTGACCGGCACGACAACACCGGCGGTCGCCAGCGGCGCAGCGCTCAGCAGCAGCACGGCAAGCGCGGCGCGCATGCCGCGGAAGGAACGCAACGGCGGGCCAGCGGGACAATCGGTCGGCGACACGGCAACGCAGGCATTCACGGGCAGTTCCTGAGGAAGAAAACGGAACGAGGTTAACGTAGTGACGTGATCCGGAAAGTTGACCTGACGCCTGTTTCTGCCAACGTGAATCTGACCTCGGATCAGGGATGGACGGCCGCGAGTCAATGCCTTTGCAGCCGCTTCCTCACAACGGCGAAGACGCGCAACGGGCCTGCGATCACACGCTTCAGTGAGTGAGCCAAAGCCGGCTCACGGAAGGCGGTCCTGCGCACATCCAGACCACTGAATTGCCAGCAGGCTCGCTCGTCGCGTCGCCTGCAAAGCGCTTCTGAAACCGTCAGGCCAGCCCTACGCCGGAACTTGTCCCGCACGCGCCTCGGCCGTGAACTCACGGCAGGCAAGCTCGCGCTCGGCGCCGCTTGCGAGATCCAGGCACCAGATAGCCCGGTCGGTAGGAAGGGTGGTCGAGGTGTGGCCAGAGACCAGCCGTGCTCGGGGACCGACAAGGCCACCACAGGAAACGACGGAACTCGTGCCCTCACGCAACGGCTGATCGTGCACGCGTCCCACCCGGTCCCGATTCATCCGGTGCCTGTCGGCCGCGACTCGTTCAGAGTGCCTCCAGTGCGCGCTCCGCTTCGCGCAACATCTCGCGCTGTGCGGCAGTGGGGATCCGCTCTGCGCTTTCGGCATCGACCGCGAGCGCCGACAGGTACGCCATCCATGTGCGCAGACCGCGGGGGCCAGGGCCGTCGAGCAAGGTATTGAGTTGTGCGGTTCTCGCTGCCGCCGCCGGCGTGTCAGTCGTCTTCAGCGAGGCCAGTTCCTGTTCGGCGACCTTGCTGCGCTCTGCCACCGTCTTGAGTGCTCGCGCCAGGGCGAGATTGAAATCCAGGATGCTGCGCATATCAGCGATCGGCAGCGCGACGCGAGGGTCGGCGATGATGCGCAGGTCGGACTCGAGTGATCGGCCATCCACTGTCATCACGATGCGATAGTCGCCTGGCAGCGCCAGCGCGCCTTCCGGCAGGGCCGAGGTTTCTACCCCCGCAGTCGCCGCGATCGAGTACTCGTAGGCGCTTGCCAAGGGACGCGGGTAGCGCAAATTCCAGACCCAGCGATGCAGGCCAGCGCGACGCGGGAGGTTCGCCGGGGGTTTGCGATAGAGATCCGAAAAATACTGATCGGCAGTCAGCTTTTCGGGGGGATCGTCAGAACTGAAGCTGCGCACCAGCTGCTGCTGGCCGTCGAATATTTTCAGGCTCACGTGCTCGGCATCGCGCGGCAGATGGTATTCGATCATCGCGCCGGTAACCGGGTTCTCGCCGAGTGGTATTTCCGCGGCAAGCGGAGTGTCCTTGTTCTGGTTCTTGCGCAGGCGCATGGCATCAGCAACGGCGAACAGGCGTGGAGCACCGCCCAGTCCAGTGCGTGCCAGCCCACGCAAACGCGAGAAATTGTCCAGGATCCACAGCGCACGGCCCTGCGTCGCGATCGCCAGGTCGTTCCCGACCACGCGCAGGTCACGCACCCAAGCGACCGGCAGGTTCAGCTGCAGTGAATTCCAGTGCCCGCCATCGTCCAGCGAAAAGTACACACCGCGATCGGTGCCGGCGAACAGCAGGCCCGCCTGCTGCCGGTCCGCGCGAATCACGGCGGTGAATTCGTTGGCAGGGATTCCTGCGTCGATACGCTGCCAAGTGACCCCGCTGTCATGGCTGCGAAACAGCATCGGTGCGAACACGTTGCGGCGATGCTGATCGACCGCCAGGTAAATGTGATTGCGGTGCAACGGCGAAATATCGATGCGTGCAACCGTCGACCATGCCGGCAACTGGCTGGGTGTGCGGTTGTGCCAGGTCTTGCCACCATCGCTCGTGTGCTGCACCAGGCCGCTGTCGGTGCCTACCCAAATCTCCTGCTCATCATGTGGCGAGGGAGCAATGGTGAAAATCACGCCGAATCCGCAGGCCCTGGCATCGTGCTCGGGGACCGTGCCCTGGCATTGACTGGCATCGCGCGTCTGCCCGGTCAGATCGGGACTGATGATGGACCAGTGCGCGCCGCGATCATCACTGCGAAACAAGTACTGCGAGCCAAGATACAGGGCATGCGAGGCCGTGCTCGACAGGGTGAATGGCGTGATCCAGGACCAGCGATGGTCAATCGTGCGCGGATCACGGCCATAGGTGTTGATCGGGACCGGCGTGATGTTCTGTACATCGCCGGTGCGCGCGTCAAAGCGGCTCACACGCCCACCCAGTCCACTGCCATAAACGATATTGCGGTCGTCGGGATCGGCCAGCACGCAATCGCGCTCGTCGGCACCGGTGGGCATCCAGTCGCGAAAGCTGATTGCGCCGTAGTCCGAGCGACTGGCGATCGAGACGGAGCCATTGTCCTGCTGCCCTGCATAGAGCCTGTACGGAAAGCGCTCATCGACATGCAGACAGTAGAATTGCCCGGTGGCCTGGTTGTACCAGTTGCTCCAGCTGGTTCCGCCGTTGAGCGTCACCACGGTGCCCTGGTCGCTCGCCGCAACCATGTTTTCCGGATTGTCAGGATTGAGCCACAGGTCATGGTAGTCATCACCGCCGGGCGAGCCGCGCAGGACCTTCAGGGTCTTGCCGCCATCGTGCGAGACCTTGATCGAACGGCCCATCAGGTAAAGGGTGTCGGCATCATCCGGATGCACGATCACGCGTGAAAAGTAACGGGAGGTCAGGCCGGGGTCTTTTTGCATGGCCTGCCAATTCGCGCCGCCGTCATCAGAGCGATACAGACCACCCTGCTCGGCGTGATCGACGATGGCGTAGACGCGGCTCTGCGAACCCACCATGCGCGTTGCGACGCCAATGCGCCCGAGAGCGGCCGCCGGCCATCCCTTGCCGTTGAGCCGCGTCCAGTGCTGGCCGCCATCCACGGATTTGTAGAGGCCACTGCCCGCACCCACCATGGGCGTGAAATAGCTCATCCAGGGATAGTTGCGCGCCGTCCATGCGGATGCGTAGACCACGTCCGGATTTTTTGCATCGCTTGCCAGATCGACCACCCCCGTGGATTCATCCACGAACAAGGTCTTTTTCCAGTGCGCGCCGCCATCGGTGCTGCGAAATACGCCGCGCTGCGACGAGTCAGCGTAGTAAGGCCCCAGCGCCGCAACCAGCAGTATTTCGGCATTCCCGGGGTGCACCAGAAGATCGCCGATATGCCGCGTTTCGCTCAGGCCCAGGTGCGCCCAGCTGGCGCCCGCATCACGCGAAACATAGACGCCGTCGCCCGCTGCCGTGTCATAGCGCGCCTGCGGCTGCCCGGTGCCGACATAGATGACTTTGGCGTCGCTCGCCGCAACCGCGAGTGCGCCAATCGACGGCGCATGCGAATCAAATATCGAAAACCAGTTGTGCCCCGCATCCGTCGTCTTCCAGACCCCGCCGCCCGCCGCACCAAAGTAATAGACATTCGGCGCGCCCGGCACTCCGACCGCCACTGTGCTCCATCCCGCCCGGTGCGGCCCGATACTCCGCCAATGCAAATCACTCAGGGCAGGATCGGCCGCGGACGCGCTCGAGGCACTTCCACTGAGACCGGCTATCAGCATGCAGAACCAGCGTATCGACGAACGCATGAGGCACCTTGTGGGTTTGTCGCGTGGGTGGATCGGGGAACGCGTGACCGACGTAGAACGAGTTCCAGTCTTCGTGGATATCCCGCCCGGGAGAGGCGAGTGTTGCGGCTGACGCGAAGCCCGCAATCCCGCCCACGGGAAGCCGGCGACCGACGCGGGTGGAACTCGGACGCGAAGTCTAGGCGACAGGGTCGATTCTGTCGCCGCCCCCGGCCGCACGCGGGGCTTCCTGCGCAGCGATTCGCCGGCCGCAACCAATCTGCTGACACGGGCCCGCGCCCTTCCGCCAGGTCGTGGTGTCGTCAACACGCCTGAGCTACGCTAGCGCGCGCCCGCCATGCCGCCGCGGGTCGAGGCTGGTGTGAACCTCAACCAAGTTACCCTCCCGGTCACCGACTTCGATCGCTCTGTCGCGTTCTACTGCGATATGGGATTCACGCTCGTCGTCCATGCTCCACCACGATACGCACGTTTCGAATGCCCGGAGGGCGACTCGACCTTTTCGCTCCATGCCATGGACCGCCCGGCTGACAGCACTGGGGTCGTTGTGTACTTCGAGTGTTCTGATCTGAATGCCCGGGTCGATATTCTTCTCGCCGCAGGATTCGAGTTCGCAAAACTCCCGACTGATGAGCCGTGGCTATGGCGGGAAGCACGTCTTGTCGACCCTTCCGGCAATGTCATTTGCCTGTTCTCGGCCGGCGGCACTCGCAAGAATCCGCCATGGCGGGTTGCAGCCAGAGGACTGAACTGAACACCGCCAGCGCCGCGTGTTTTCCATCGCGTCTCGCATGCACGGAAGTGCGGTTTTCAGGCTCGGCGACCCACCAAGAACAAATCCCTCGTAACCACAGTGAATGACGGCGGCAAGCGCATCGTCATGGCAGGCACGTACCTGGAAAAATCGGAGCCCGTACGGGACATGGAGATGAGGAGGGTTTCGGCCGTCTCGATTGCCGTGGTTCAAGGCGACGGCGAGCGACTCAAGGCTCTTGCCAGGAACGTAGTCGTCCGAGCGCGCGGCCTGACGAACACCAGCGGATCGCGCGGCCGCGATCCTGTCACAGACCGGCTTGTCGACACTTTACATTTTTGTACTTATGCTTTTATCGTATGATTGCCTGCATGCGCCGCACGCCGCCGGTTCGAGCCATGCGCGTGGCCGCACCGGGCGCCCGCAAAGGCGCCCGGCGACTCGTTCAGTAATGCATCAGACCACAGGTTTCCGAGCAGCCCGGCGCTGTTCATCGCGATATGTGGTTTCGGCC
>NZ_JAVTWC010000093.1:175774-203537 GCF_032229445.1 Tahibacter sp. | reverse complement strand
CTCGGCGGCCCCATGGGCGTAACGACGGTGCTGTTCCTCTTTCTCGTCGGGCCTTTCATACAGCCATTCATGTGGGTGAGCACGACTTATTTGCATATTCCCAACCATGGGATCAAGCAGGCCCCGCCTGGAGTAGTGGCCGCATGACCCAGCAGCGAGATGGCGTTTATGCATAGCAAGCGCACGAAAATTGCATCCGCGTGTCAGCGCGGTGTTTGTGATCAGGGTCGTGCCCGCGTCCTGGTAGGCGCTACGCGGTCTGTGCGGCGCTGACAATATCTGGCACTGAGGGTACCCGTCGGGCGGGCGCTGCCAGCGCTACCGCTGCCCATCCAAGCCCTGCCTGAGATCACATAACGATGAATCGCCAATTTCGTCCTGGTAGTGAAGTTCGCTGGCCCGTTGTGTTCATGTTCTCCGGCCAGGGGTCTCACTACTACCAGATGGCCGCGACTCTCTACCAGCAGGATCCGCTGTTTCGCCGCCATCTTGATCGACTGGACGCGAAAGCTGCGGCGTTGATGGGAGGCTCCGTCGTCGAGCATCTGTTTCAGCCGGCCAGGACGCCGAGTGAACCCTTCACAATGACGCGGTTCTCGCATCCCGGCATCTACATGATTGAATGCGCACTGGCCAATACCCTGGCCGACCATGGCGTTGTTCCTGACCTGCTGCTGGGCTCCAGTATGGGCACGTTCGTTGCCGCCGCAATCGCCGGGTGCATTGCGCAAGAGGACGCGCTTGCCATTGTCATCGAACAGGCGCGTTTGCTTGAGTGCCATTGCGATCCGGGTGCCATGCTCGCCGTGCTCGCGCCGCCCTCGCTGTTCGACGAGGCACCGCGGCTGTACGCCCGCACCGAGTTGGCTGCCGTCAATATGCCGAATCATTTCGTCGTGGCCGGTCACGGCGACGACATTGACGATGCCAAGCGGTTTCTTGACGAGCAAGGTGTCGTCTGCCAGTTGCTCAATGTTTCCTATGCATTCCATTCCAGGCATATCCATGTGCTGAGACCGCAATTCCTGGCGGCCTTGGAGGCAACGCAGATTCGCCCTGGCCAGTTGCCGATCATCTGCAGTGCGCGGACAGAAATGGTTCGTGAATTCTCGCACGAGGATCTCTGGAATATCGCGGTAAAGCCGATCCGATTCAAAGAGTCGGTGGCATTGCTCGAATCTCAGGGCAATCATCACTACATCGATATCGGCCCATCGGGCACGCTTGCAACGTTCGTGAAATATTGTCTGTCGCAGGATTCGCGCTCGACAATCCACACCATCCTGACGCCGTTCGGCAACGAAGTCCCGAACTTGCGTGCCGTGGTGGACCGATTTGCGCCACGGCCGATGGCTGTGGGCAATTGTCGGGCTTCCTGAGATGCTGCTCAGGCTCACCGAGGCGATAACAGCCATGAAATGCAAGCACGCACCGTGCATTGACGTGCGTGGATGCGCCGTTGCAACGCAACAATGCTTCCAGAACCTCAAGAGCCGCTATGCACGCCAAGCAGATTCTTCACAACACGCGCAGCTATTCCGACCACTACGCCAACCTGATCCGTACCTTGCTCGACAGTCAACAAATATCCGCGGCAGGTCCTGCGCGTATGGCGCAGCAGACAATTGAGCCATTCATCATCGAGCTTGAGTACACGCAGAGTCCATGGCCGGTCATCATCGATAAGACGATGCTCGACGAATTCCGTTTCATATCCGCGAATTTCGTGCCGCTGTTCTACCGGGCCGTGACCGGTCACTTCGGCAACAATGCGGACTTGTTCCATGAATACGTCGGCTGGCCGCGCGACATCTACCGTTTCATGCTGTCCAGCCCACTTGATCCGGAAGATTTCATCGTTCGTTACGATGGGCTATACAGCAATGGCATGTTCAAGATTGTCGAACTGAACGTCGGGTCGACTTGCGGCGGCTGGTATACCGACTTCCTGGAAGACGTCTACCGCGATTGCCTCGCGTACGCGAAGTTTCAGCCCGGACAGGTTTGCTTCCGGCCGCTGCTGAAAGAGCGTTTCCTGCATATCTTGCGAAGGGTCGCCGCGCTGAAGAAGCCACGCCTGACCGGCAACCTGCTGTATTTCATGGATCCGATGCACAATCAGGAAAACCTCATCAGTTGTTTTCAACGCCTGTACGACACGATCAGGCCGGCGGAACTTGCGCCGGGGCGCCTGTTCTGGACGAACGATCCGTCTGCTGTCGAGTACCGCAACGGTGGCGAGATCTTTTACCAGGGACATAGTATCGACGGCGTTTTCGTCAAGAAGCCCATTCCTGAGCTGCCCGACGACCTGCTCGGCAGGCTGAGCATTGCCCAGGCGCGCAAGAAGATTCTCTTCCCCGACACGCCAGGACATGTGATGTTCGGCAGCAAGATCCTGCTCGCTCTCCTTTACGAGTGGATCGCCTCGGGAAAGGCGTCGGCGGCCGATGCCGAGCTTGTCCGGCGCTATTTTCCGTGGACGGTACGCCTGCTTGATCATGACGTGATTTGGAAAGACAAGCGCGTTCCGTTGCGTCAGGTGCTCAGGCAGCAAAAAGATCAGTTTGTGCTGAAGCTGTCCAATAGTGCGCAAGGCAGCGCTGTTTTTGTGGGCCTGTATTATACCGAGCAGCAGTGGCACAGTCTTGTCGAAGAAAAGATTGCGCAGCAACACTGGCTGGTGCAGGAATACT
Source organism: Tahibacter sp. (assembly GCF_032229445.1). NCBI lineage: Bacteria > Pseudomonadati > Pseudomonadota > Gammaproteobacteria > Lysobacterales > Rhodanobacteraceae > Tahibacter > Tahibacter sp. The sequence continues at coordinate 200,841 of NZ_JAVTWC010000093.1, read as the reverse complement.
GCACGCCGGACAAGCTTGTCATGTGCGACCACCATTCCCGTCTGAGTATTGGCGATCACGTATGGGGCATCGCCGCTAACGGATCGAACTACGGTGGTAGCTTCGTGCGTGGCATCACCGGTAACGCTGCCGACGGGGTGGTGAACAGCGCTCGCGGTGCATTCCTGTCGATTGTTGTCGAGTCGACCGAATGACTTCGGCACGGAGGGCCGGTTACCGCTGCGCCTGAGACCAGCGCTGCTCAATCCAGAAAAGTGACCTGGCGCTTGCAGGCGTCGCGACGGTAGTTGCCGCTGAAACAACTGGCAAACAGGTTCAATACGCCGCGCGATCCTCTGTTCCCCTTGGCCGCCGCTGGAGCGGTCGTCGGGCAGGATGCCGTCCGGCAAAGCGCTCCGCTTTGCGCTTGGACACGGCGTAAGGATTTCATTCGTACCTGAAGCGAAGTTGGCGAGTAGTTATAACGGCGGCCGACGTAACGACATTGAAAGAGCTCGATCTCCTGGGCTGATCCAAGAAACACGAGTGCAGCGTTCTGCATGAATGACATTCGGAAATATGGTTTTAGCCACGGTAGAGCGCAACTCTGTGCGCGGCCAGAGGGTCCATAGTGCGCGAACATGGGTTAGGCCCCCTCCAGGCTGGCGATGGTGCACTCCTGCTGCTATTGTGCAACCAGCGGCAAGCATGGTTCTAATTGGCCGTTTCAAATCGCGCGGAGTCGCTTTGCTGCTATGGCGGGATCGCGAAGTTTCGGCGATACCTGCCACGATCTGGCTTTCACATCGGCCGAGAACGGTCTCGTTGTGCGGGAGCGCGACGGCATGGCTTGTGACTTGTCTGTTTGGAGATATTTGCAAATTTGTTCCGGTTTCACCGAAAGTGACCGGTCTGTGCATGTTTGCATCGGTCGCGATGAGGCGTGGCGCTTGGTAACAGGCACCCGTTAAGCGGAACGGGTTGCAAGGGACATCAAGACAAGGAAGCGAAGGCGAGGCCAAATGATAGTGATGCTGCTTGTCGCCAGAGCATTCGTTTGGTGGCGCCGGGTGCGGCAGTTGTCTGATGAGCATCACAAGCTCCGCTTGCATCTGTCCTCGGTGGCTTTTCTCCCGCGCATCGTTCGGTGGCAGGCGCGCGCGATATTTGTTGGAGGGATTTGCCAGATGAAAGCGTTTGTGTTTCCGGGCCAGGGGTCTCAGTCGGTCGGCATGGGCAAGGGTCTGTTTGACGAGTTCCGCGATTACGTAGACCGCGCCGACCAGATCTTGGAATATTCCATCGAGGAACTGTGCCTTTCGGATCCGAACAAGCTGTTGGGCAGAACACAGTACACACAGCCGGCTCTTTTTGTAGTTGGAGCGCTGTCATTTCTCAAGAAAGCCCAGAATGACACGCTGCCGGCGTATCTTGCTGGCCACAGCCTGGGCGAGTATTGCGCTCTTTTCGCTGCGGGCGCCTTCGATTTCGACGACGGATTGCGCATCGTGAAGATGCGTGCCCGTCTGATGAGTGAAGCCTCGGGTGGTGGCATGGCTGCTGTCATATCTTGCGATGTAAGCCGTATTCGAGAACTCCTTCACACTAGCGGGTTGACCGGTATTGATATCGCTAATCTCAACTCACCCAAGCAGACGGTGATCTCCGGCGCTTTGCCCGACCTGGAGGCGGCGCGCCCGCATCTTGAACGCCTGGGCGCAGGATTCATTCCGCTGCCGGTGAGTGCGCCATTCCACTCCCGCTATATGGCGCCGGTTAGAGAGCAGTTCGAGGCGTTCCTTAGAAATTTCCAGTTCCGTCCGCTGAAGATTCCGGTCATCGCCAATGTCAATGCGTTGCCATACCAGGATCACCAGATCATCTACAACCTGAAAGAACAGTTGTGCGGCGCCGTCAACTGGACTGATACCATCAACTATCTTGTTTCACGCGGCGTGAGCGAGTTCGATGAAGTCGGACCAGGTACGGTGCTCGGTCGATTGATCAGGGAAATCCGTCAACCCGCCACGGCGTGAGATTGCCTGGCATCTCGCCGCGGCGCCAAAGTCGCCCCGCGTTCCCCATCCACGGGCATCAATGGCGGCTACAGTTGTTCGGGGGAGTGCTGCCAGTGAAACGGCGTAGGTGTTGCCCCGCAGAATGTAACAATATGACAAAGAAAGAAATGTTCCAGACATCCCGGCACGGGTGCAAGGTCATCTGCTCGTTGGAGCAGACGAGCTGCCCGCGAGCGGTTCGCTGCAGTAGCTGGGCGCGAACGCCGTCGGGCGGACGGAGATTGTCCTGATGATCCTGGAAGCCCTGTTGCTCAAAATTCCGAATGTTAGATCCTTCGGTCCGAACAACATCTGCGCACGTGCACAGCAAATCTGAGAGAAGTTGCAGGCGCATGCCTATTGGTTTGCTCGGCACCGGAATCGACGTTGCTTCAGCGAGTGGTACCGGAAAGGCAGAGTTCCCGAGCTCCGTCGGTCCAACGGGATCGGAACGCTTTGGCGCTGATCCAACAATGGCTTGTCGTCTGGTCGGCCGGCAGCATGACAGATTCATCTTTGCCGGCGCCTGTGCCGCAATCGTAATAGAGAACCAAGCAAAGTCCACGCTTCCGAAGGTTGCGCTGTACTCAAAGGGGAGGTTGGTCGTACTACGCTTTCGGCCATCGACTTCCCGATCCTGGATTTGAGGGAGGAGCGAAAACCATTGTCGCTTGTCTGGAAGCAGCGGGTGTCGTGGCGCATGATGCTGTCTATGTGACCCGCGAGGTATTGGTTCGGTGATCGGCGGCGGCAATAAACTGTGGGTGCGAAAAGAGCTTCGCCTCAATGGTTCAGCGATCGATTCGACCGATTCCATCGCCGGACTCGGATTGAGTGCAGCCGGCGCGGAGGAGTTTGCAGCATGTGCGCTGCAGATGCGGCATTCGATGGTGCATCTGTGCCCGAAGCTGAATTAGTCGATCAGCAGGTCGTTCAATCGGATGCGCGTTCGCGCATGCGCTGGATATGGCGCATGTGCTCAACGCCGGCGCAGGTTTCGGGGCATCAACGCTGCTGCGTAGCTGAGTTGCCTGCAGTACAAAAATCGTTTCGCGTATGCTTGTACAAATGGGATTTTATTCGGACGGATTCGCGCCGTCGTTGCGGTCGGAATAGCGTCAATGTGGGCGCGGTGCTTTTTCTGGAGTGTTTATGGGGCAGGCAGGTATTGAAGCGATCAACATTTTTGGCGGGTCCGCCTGCCTGGATGTGATGAAGCTGGTCGCCCATCGCGGATTGGATGCGGACCGTTTCTCCAATCTGTTGATGAAGCAGAAGTCGATGGCGCTACCGTACGAAGACGGTGTGACTTTTGCCGTCAATGCGGCCAAGCCGATCATCGACCGTCTGTCAGCGGAGGAAAAGAACCGTATCGAACTGCTGGTTGTTTGCACAGAGTCGGGCATCGATTTCGGAAAATCGCTGAGCACATATGTGCACGACTATCTCGGTCTGAGCAGGAACTGCCGTCTGTTTGAGATCAAGCAGGCGTGCTATGCGGGTACCGCTGGCTATCAGACGGCTCTCGGTTTTATCTTGTCCCAGGCCTCGCCGGGCGCCAAAGCGCTAGTGATTGCCAGTGACGTTTCGCGCCACATGGTAGTTGAAGGAGGCAATGTTCTTACCGAGGACTGGTCCTATGCAGAACCCAGTTCCGGCTCGGGCGCGGCTGCGCTGCTGATCAGCGATCAGCCCAAGGTGTACCGTGCCGACATAGGGGCCTGTGGCTACTACGGCTACGAAGTCATGGATACCTGCCGGCCGGTACCAGACGGCGAGGCCGGTGACAGCGATCTTTCGCTGCTGTCTTATCTTGATTGTTGCGAGAACTCGTTTCTTGAATATCGCAAGCGCGTACCTGAGGCCGACTACGCGGCCACTTTCCAGTACTTAGTCTTCCACACACCTTTCGGCGGAATGGTGAAGGGCGCGCACCGCACCATGATGCGCAAGATGTGCGCCGCGAAACCGCCTGAAATCGATAAAGATTTCGCGCAACGCGTATGGCCAGGACTGCTCCACTGCCAGCGCGTCGGCAACATTATGGGCGGCACGGTCTTCATCTCCCTGGCGAGCACTATCTTGCACGGGAATTTTTCCCGGCCTGGGCGTATCGGCTGCTTTTCCTACGGCTCAGGCTGCTGCTCGGAGTTTCACAGCGGCATCGTCACCGAGGAAGGACAGAGCATCGTACGTAGCTACAATATCGACCAGCAACTGGATGAGCGCTACGAATTGAGCGTAGAGGAGTATGAGTGCATCCTGCAGGGAAACCACGGCGTCCGTTTTGGCATGCGGCATGCCGCGATTGATTGTGGATTCATCCCCGGTGCGTATGAGACGCTGCGCAGCAACAGTCGATTGGCGCTGAAGAAGATCGACCATTACCACCGGGAATACGAGTGGGCGTGACGACAGTTTTGGTTTCGTTGCGCGGTGAGGCGTTTTTCTTTGCCTTCAAGCCGCCGGCAGCGAGCAATTCGACCAACACGCAGATGATTGGGGAGTTCGGGCACGTGCTCGAAACTGACGCGGCCGACACCACGTGGTAGTGACCGTAGGCAACGGCGACGTTTTTTGCGCGGGCGCGGACGTCGGCGCCATCGCGAACTGGCGTGTGCATGGCTGGGATGGCGCGCATGACCCAAGATCATCTTGCGCTCTGTGGCTGCGGTTGGCGACAGGGTCGTTTGTTTCGAGTGCCCAGGCAACGCAAATGCCTGCGGCGTAGGGGATCGTGGCCTGCGACATTTTCATTGCCGACGAGATCGTGTATTCGCTGTCCGAATTGGAGTTTACTTGCAGCCTTTCCTCGTCCGATGTATCGAGACCCAGCGGGGCGATCGCATGTTATTGATAGCGCAGGCTACTGATGCCCGCCAAGCGCAGGAATGGCGGCAGTTCGATGTTTGCGCTGAAAAAAGCGCACAGGTGCCGAGAAGGCGTTTGCAGGGACCGAACTGCCTGTCCGGCAAAGGATTCGCCCGTCTGAAGTGCCTGCCGTACGTAGGGAGCAATACGCTAGCGACTGGCAAGCATGCGGTGGTCAGAGCCAATCTGGCCCTGTTCCCCGAACCTGAAAACCTGGCGGGTACCGCCCGCTGTGTCGACTACGGCGTGTTGTCATGGGAGTAACGGCAGACCTGCAGGAAACGGGGGCCAGGGGGCAGCCGGCAAACGATGCGGTCCTGCTGGAAGTGGTCGGCGATTGCATCGTCAAGCTCACCCTGAATGATCGCGTCAACAAGAACACGTTTTCGAGTGAACTGAGTATAGGGTTGATGCAGGCGTTCGCGCATATCCGCGCCAATGACGCCTACAAGGCCGTCATAATGACGGGCTACGATACTTATTTCTGCTCTGGCGGCACCCAGCAGGGACTGGTGGCACTCAACGACGGAAAGATGCGCTTTACCGACAACGCCGTGTTCAGTCTGCCACTGACGTGTCCGGTGCCGGTCATTGCCGCGATGCAGGGACACGGTATCGGCGGCGGGTTTATTTTTGGCCTTTTTGCTGACTATGTGATTCTTGCACGAGAAAGCATCTACAACGTCAATTGCATGCGCTACGGCTTTACGCCGGGCTTCGGGTCGACGCTGGTTCTTCCGGAGCGGCTGGGCTTACCATTGGCGACAGAGATACTGACGACGGGGCGGAATTACCGGGGAGCGGAACTGCAACAGCGAGGCATCTCTTTCCCGGTTGTTGCGCGTGCGCTGGTGCTTGAACAGGCGCTTGCCCTCGCACGCAATCTGGCAGAAAAACCCCGCATCTCTCTCGTACTCCTCAAACAACGCCTTAATGCCAGGCTTAACAGGGAATTGGCCGAGGCTGTGGATGCCGAGCTGCGTATGCATGAAACGACGTTTCACCTGCCTGAGGTGAGACGCAAGATAGATGAAGAATTCGGTTCCTGAGCGTTCTTGCTGGACACGAGTTGACGCCCCCCTTCCTACTGCGCTGCGACCATGCTGCTAGAAATCAAGAGCCTCACCAAGACTTACGGTAAATTCACGGCTCTCGACGGCGTCACTCTGTCGATCGCCGCCGGCGAGCGCGTAGCATTGCTTGGAGCAAACGGCTCGGGCAAGACGACGACAGTGCGGTCAATCTGCCGGCTACTGGAGTGGGAGGGCGGCGATATCTATTTCGAAGGCCAACCCATCCGCGGGCGCAAGCAGTATCTTGCCGAGATTGGCGCGGTGCTCGAGGGTAGCCGGGATCTGAACTGGCGCTTGAGCGCCAAACAGAACGCGCTCTATTTCAGCGGGATACGCGGGGTCTCGGACCGCAAGGCGTTACCGATCATCGACTCACTGATGGACAGGCTGGGCCTGAGCCAGTATGGCTCTCGCATCGTGGCGCGTCTGTCCACGGGTAATCGACAGAAAACCGCGTTGTTATGCGCACTGGTCCATCAGCCCAAGCTGCTGATGCTCGATGAGCCCACTCTGGGTCTCGACCTGCAGACGATGGATGAACTGGAACGCGTGCTCCTGGAAATTCAGCACGAAGGGAATCAGGCGATGCTGATTACCTCGCACGATCTGGGCTTCATCGACAAGGTATGCACGCGGGTGGTTCTGATCGACAAGGGGCGTGTGCTTTTCGACGGCGGCATCAAGGATCTGCGCGAGACTCTGTTCCAGTACGAACTCGTGCTGACCGTGGAGGAAGCGTCAGTAGCAGCGGTCGCTTCGAAGATTGCTTGCCTGTTTGACGGCGAGGCCACTCGCGCGGAGCTGAATGGCGCAAAGCTGGTGGTTCAGTACAACGCACCGGATGCAGTGATGGGATTGCTGGCTTGGCTTGAGGCAAGCGCGATGCATGTTCTGGATATGACCATCATGCCTCTCTCTCTGGAGAAGGCATACAAAAAACTGTTGGCATCGGAAGGCTTGCGCGCATGAACTTTGCCCATCTGCTGAAGACCGAGGCCCGTCTGCACCTCATTACGACCTGGGAATACTGGTTCGAAACCGTAACGACCATGATCATGGTTTCGTTGGTATTCCTCGCGTTGTTCTATGGAATCCAGTCTTTCTACGACAAGCCAGGCGAGCAGCCGTCGCTGGACGGGCTGCTGTTCGGCTACATCATCTGGTTCTTCTCCATTGCTGCGTTCACGTCGTCCAGCCAAAGTATGATCCTGGCCAATCAAACCGGGATCATCAGTCAGCTCTTCCTTTGCCCGCTTGGGCTGGTCAAGCTGATCCTTGCCCGGGTGGTAGTGATCGTGCTGTGGAATCTCCTGCTGGTGACAGGGCTGGCCTACATCGCCATGGCCCTGACCGGAAAATGGCTGAACATCAATTTCGCCGTCTTCTACCTGATTCTGCTCGCTGCCGCGCCATCGCTGATCGGTGTCGGTATGATGGTCACCGGCCTTGCGTTGGTATTCAAGCGTGTGCAGACCGTTTCCGGTGTCCTGCTGATGTCGTGTATGGCACTCGTGGCAGTCGATGCGTATCCGCTTAACTGGTTCAGCCTGCTGCCGTTCACGCTGGGTGCGTCTGTTGCCCGCGACAACATCATCGGTGGCGTCCCGCTGGAGATCGGCGCACTGGCCCTGGTCGCACTCAACTCGATGGTTTATCTCGGCTTGGGAATCGTGGTCTACAAGGCATTCGAGAAGCGAGCCAAACGGCTCAACCTCATCGGCCACTACTGAGTTCTGTCCACGGGCGCGGAATTCGGCGTCGCCTTTTTTCCCTGCCTGACCGCGCAGAACAGGAAGCGTCCCACGCTTCCCTGAGGATGCCGGCGGGCTGCCGTATTCTGTCGGACCTTCGTGTGGGTACAGCCCGCGGCGGCCTCCACGGAATCGGTGTCGTCGGGTCGCGCGCCGCGCATAGAGGCAGTTCGCCGCACTGAAACCGCAAGTTGACCGCGTCCGCATGCCGAAATCGTCGCGCGATCCATCCAGGCGGCTACCAGAACGAGCATAGCCGCTTAGAAAACTATTTGTGCTTCGCATCACAAGCGCTATGAAACAAATGCGCGAAATACGTAATTTATCGCTAAAGTCCTTAGTACAATCCTAACTCGTTTTGTCGCCCGTAACTCTTTGTCAAGGGTTAACAATGCTGACGTCCAGCGAGCCGGATCGGGATTCCAGTCGTGCAATTGGCCCTGCGCCTGCCGCCCAGGTTTCCACGGACCAGCGCGTCGATGCGATGGATGTGCTTCGGGGCTTCGCCTTGATCGGTGTTCTGTGGATGAATATCGAGTGGTTCAACCGCCCGGTGGCCGAACTGCCGCGAATGGACGTGACGATCAGTGGTGCTGACTATGCTGTCGCCTGGTTCGTCAAGATTTTTGTCGAGGGTAAGTTCTACCGGCTCTTTTCATTGCTGTTCGGGATGGGGTTTGCGTTGATGCTGATCCGGGCAGAAGCCCGAGGTCAGCCTTTTTTGGCGGCGTTTTCGCGCAGAATGGGCGCACTTTTTGTATTTGGTCTGCTGCATCTGGTGCTGTTGTGGAGTGGCGACATTCTTCATCGTTATGCGCTTGGCGGTCTGCTGTTGCTGGGCTTGACGGTGCTGTTTCGCACGCCTTGGCTGCGCCGGTTCGACAATAACCGCCTACTGCTGCGAGTGAGCGTTGCTGCCATGGCGCTGCCGTTTGTTGTCGGTTCCTTCGTCGGCTTTGCTCAGGGCCTGTTCAATGACAGGGCTCGGCTCGAGAGCAGCTGGCAGCATCGCCTCAAGTCCGAGGAGATGACGAGACGGATCGAGGCGGACCGGCGAGGCATCGCCGGTTCGTTCGCGCATGATGGCAAGGTTGATGGCGATCATGCGAGCGGCGGTGTGGCGGACGCTCAGATCCGCAAGGAAGCGCTGGCGCGCGCGCTGGTCCGCGCTCAGCATCGGGAACGCGTGACTGCGGAAACTGTGGCGTTGACTCAGCCTGATTACTGGACGGCATCGCGCTACCGTGCGGAAGTTGCATGGCGGCATCTTGCTGAAGCACCCGGCTTCGTTATCTTCCCTCTGCTCCCGATATTCCTGTTTGGTTTCTGGTTGGTGCGAAGTGGCACAATGCATGATCCCGGGCGCCATCTGGCGATATTCCGCGTGGTTGCGTGGGCAGGATTGGTCTTGGGATTCGCAGCCAGTGTTGCTGCCTATACGCTGAGCAGCCATCCTGCCACCCGGATGGTCGACTCCTTCGCCATCCTGAGCTTCCTGCTGATGCAGCTTGGTCATCCGTTGCTGGCCTCAGGGTATTTCGCCATATGCGTGCTGGCGATGGAGAGTCCCCGGTGGCGCACGCGACTTTTCTGGTTGGCGCCGCTGGGAAGGATGGCGTTGACCAACTATCTTATGCATTCCCTTGTGTTGGGAATGGTTTTCTACGGTTACGGACTCGGTTGGTTTGGTCAGGTCTCACGCATGCAGCAGTTGCTGCTGGTAGTCGCCATTGGCGCCGCACAGGCGGCTTTTTCCCGATACTGGCTTGCGCGCCTGCGCTACGGCCCAATGGAATGGCTGTGGCGCAGCATCACGCGCTGGCGCTGGCAGCCGCTATGGCTTGGAGAAAATCACTCGCGCTCGTCCATGGCGAAATGATTTCGCCGCGTTGGTGGTGGTACTGAGCCGGCGTCCCCGACCTATGCTTGCCGGGCGAATTAACCGACTTGGGAAGGGCGCTCCGACGAGTGTATCCGTGACGGTGTCGGTGAATCCGCGGTGGCGCCTACACTTCAATACCCGGCGGCTGCAATGCGAAGCAGCTTGTTCACATTGCGCGACATGAGTTCGGCTGTGCCCTGCATGAGATGGTGTCCGATTTCGGCGACGCGGCGTTGCCGCCAGTCTTCAAGCTGGGTGCCTTTGACCCACTGATTAAAAGCGCCCAGTGCAGGACCAGTGTGGACCTGGTAGTCAACCTTGCAATGCGGATCGCCGCTCAGCGCCAGGCGGGAAGTTCTGACGAAATACCAACGAAAGATCGCCGACATCTTCTTCTTTGGGCTGGCGCGGATGAGCTTCAGTTCGTCTGGGCGGTATTGCTCGTGGAAGGCTTCGGTCTCGGCCCAGACTTCGTCGATCGTGCGGCGGAAATATTTTTCCTCCAACATCCGCAGTGTCTTTGCATCGATCTGGTCGAGCGACTCGTGATTGCTGTACAGCTCGTACAGCTTGTTGGCACGGGCAGGGAAAAATACTCCTTTCTTCAGCACCTGAACTTTTGCGCCGAGCTCGAACAGGTCGCCTGCCGGCGCGTAGGCTGTGTCCTGGACATTGATCGCCTGAAGCAGATCCTTGACTTCGGAACTGGTGCTCGCTTCGACCGTGCACTGGTTGATGGACCCGGTGACGATGAAATCCGCCCCCATCGCGAATGCCGCCGCCGCCGCCTCGGGTGTACCTATGCCGCCGGCGCAGCCCACGCGGAAGGGTTGGGCATAGCGATGGCGTTGGTGCAGCGTCTGGCTCAGTTGTCTTATCGCCGGAAAAATGGCGAATGCTACGCCCTGGTCGGTGTGTCCGCCGGAATCCGCCTCGACGCAGATTTCCTGCGCGACCGGGATATGTCGGCTGAGTTCCGCTTCCTGCAGCGAGATGTGGCCCTGGTGCACGAGCAGGCTGACGATCTTTTCGCTTGGAGGACTTGCGAACTGCTCTGCCACTTCAGGCCTTGAAAGCTTTGCCATCACTTTGTTGGGAGCTACGACACGTCCGTTGGCATCGACATGAATTCCCTTGAGCCGGTAGCGGATCAGCGATGGTGTCAACTGCATGTACGAGGACGCCTCGACATGGCGTACACGATACTTTAGAAATAAGTCGACTATCGCATCCTCGTACTGAGCGCTGTTGTTGGCCAGTAGATTCATACCATAGGCATGCTCGCGCGCCAGCGACGACTGTATGAAACGGATGCTCGATTCGACCTCGTCCAGGCGCATGCCGCCCGTGCCGAGAAAGCCGAGGAATCCGCCTTTGCCCATCGCAACGACCAGATCCTGCGAGGCGATACCCTTGTACATCGCGCCTGCGAGGCATGCATAACGAAGCCCGTAGTCACTGCGGAAATCGGCACAGCCCAGCTGTCCGGGCCTCAGGCTTATGTCGGCAAAGCCACGTTCGACGGTCATGTCATAAGGCATCGCGGCGTTGTCGATTCGAGTCATTGGAGTGCCTGCAGAGTTCGAAGGTGTAGTAGCCTCTAAAGCTGCGCATGTGAGGCCCCGGCGGCGGGAGCTACGGCCTTAGGTCATGCAGTCGTGCGTTGGAGGGCATTTTCGTGAAGCAGTTGACTTACCTTGTCGGCAAGCAGGGTACCGCACTGGTTGATGAAAAAATGATCACCAGCGAGATAGTCGAGTCCGACGAATTGCAGTGTCAGTTCGCGCCATGCAAGCAGATCCGGATAATTGACTTCGCGGTCGTCCAGCCCGGCCAGAACGGCCAGGGGGCATCCGAGCACGGTTCCAGGCGGCTGGTAAGTATCGGCAACGCGAAAATCAGCCTTCAATGTCGGCAGTAACAGCTGCATTATCTGGCTGTTTTCCAGCACTTCGCGCGGTGTGCCGTTCAGCGCGGCAAGCTTTGCGAGAAAAAGATCATCGGGCAGGTGATAAGTCGGCAACATGCGGGAGGGCAGATGTGGCGCACGGCTCGCCGCCGCGATGAACAGTCGCGGCTCAGGTCCGCCCGTATTCTGCAATTGCCGCACCAGCTCAAAAGCTATTCGGCTTCCGAGGCTGTATCCAAAAGTGACATAGGGAATGTCCAGCAACGGAAGCACCTCAGACTTCAGCTCGGCAACCAGCCTTGTCATGTCCGTGTGCGCAGGCTCGCGCAACCGCGTCGCCCGGCCGGGGAGCTGTACCGCGATGATATCCACGTTGCCAGGCATCCGACTTGCCCATTCTGCGTACGTGCTGGCGTTTCCCCCCGCGTACGGGAAGCAGAAAAGACGTAATGCCGGGCGTTCCGCCTGGCCGTGTCGCACAAACCACGGACTGGAAAGCAACGAAGAGACCCCTGATGTTCTCCGCAGCGCAAACATAGCGCCAGATAGGTCGGTCGGAACTGGTATACACGGAGAGTTCGAGTGTAACAACGTGAAACTAACAATTCAACGTTGTGCCAAAAAGCGTGTTATGCGCGCGCACTCGCTGTAATGTGTCATGCTAGATGGACAAGTGATGCTTCGTGCTTGAGTTCGTAGCACAGAGAAGCGGGGGCATTTGCTTGGGGGGTTGCATAATCCAAAAATTTTGAAGTGTCGCGGGGGCGGCGCGGCGTAGTCGCAGTTGTCCTTGTGCTGAAACTGCCGTGGCCATTCGTGGTGCAGTCGAGCGCCGGAGTGCCACAACAAGACGACGAGCTGCCAGTCCATGGATACATCGGTCAGATCAGTTCTCCAGGAAATATCCCGGCTTGATGCTTCGCTCGTATTGGGTGATACGCGTAAGTTGATTGTCTCCATGCCGGAGGGGCCGCATGTACAGCCGGCACTGGACAGGATTGCTGATAACAGGGCGGGGTTGATTGAAGCCTTGCAGGCTTTCCATGGCCGGATGCCTGCCGTGCACGCATTACATGCGCTGCCAGTCGATCACCATCGCCTGCCCACTCCGTGCGTAGCCAAGGGAATGGCCGTGGTTCGCCTCGCGGCTGATCTGCCTGCCGCGTTGGCTCTCTTGTCCGAAAGCTGGGGGCGCCCCCCCGAAGATACGCTCGCAGTGCTGGCGGGCGCATTCCTCTCTCGCTACAGCGGTGAATCGGATATCACGCTGGGAAGTTGGCGTCCGCCTTCCGCATACGGAGATGGCGATCTCTGCGTTTTGCGCCTTTCCCTGCCCGAAGACGGCAGTATCGTGGAGTTGATGGGGTCGAAGGCCGTTCTGCACAGGATGACCGACATGGAACCCCTGTCGTGTCTATGGTCGAAGCAGCGCGAACAGGGCTATCACCCGTACTTCCAGATTCTGCTCACCTTCGAAACTGGGCGTGAACTGGTCGGTGCCTGCCAGTACCGCTGGGCCGGGTCGCTCGATCTGAATATCCACGTCCGGCTGCAGGAGGGCGGCGGCGATCTCGGCTGGGAATACTCTTTGGGTTTGTTCAGCCACGACAGCGTTCTGAGGATGGCGGAAAACTTCGCGTGTTTTCTCCGTGGCGCACTGCATAGCCCGCACACCAGCTTCAAGTCGGTATCCCTGATCAGCGGGCTTGAGGCGCGACAACTGGCGGCGCTGGGGCGTACCTGGGAACCCTTTGAGGATACGGCGACAATTCACGCACTGTTCGAGCGCCAGGCACGGCTGACACCCGACGCGATTGCGATAAGTCACGCAACAAACGTGATCACCTACCGTCAACTTGACAATGCATCGGACAGGCTGGCCCATCACCTACGCCAGCTTGGCGTACAGCACGAGCAGTTCGTGGGCGTGTACCTGGGCAGAAGTCCAGCATTGGTATGTTCCATCCTCGCCGTGCTGAAGAGCGGCGCAGCATACTTGCCGCTCGATCCTACCTACCCGGCGGAGCGCACCGCATATCTACTGCAGGATGCCGGGGTCAGCACGCTAATTACCGAGGCTGCGCACTCGTCGCGCTTCGACGATGCCGACTATCGCACTTTCCAATGGCAGGCCAACGAACTGCAAACGCTGGACTCAGTCGCGCTCAGGGCTATCGGCGACACGCAGGCGGCGGACTTCTGCAGCGTTGCGGATCATGGTCGCCTTGCATACGCCATCTATACCTCGGGCTCTACGGGTCAGCCCAAGGGCGTGATGATAGAGCACCGCAACACGGTGTGTTTCCTGCGCTGGGTGCACACCACATTTCCGATCCACGTGATGCAGAATGTCCTTGCCAGCACGTCAATGAACTTCGATCTGTCGGTGTTCGAGTTCTTCGGGCCGCTGACCTGCGGCGGCCGTCTGACTATCGTTGACAGCCTGCTCGATCTGATTGCGGCGCCAGAGCAGTTCAATGCCGTGACGCTGATCAATAGTGTTCCCTCGGCCGTCAACGAACTGGTTCTTTCGGGCAAGATTCCCGACAGTGTGCGGGTGGTGAACCTTGCCGGCGAACCGTTGCGGCGTGCGCTGGTAGACAGTATTTATGCAAAAAGCAAAGTCGAGTCGGTCTACAACCTGTACGGGCCTTCGGAAGATACGACATATTCCACGTTTACCCTGGTGGAAAGAAATTCGGAGGCAGAGCCTAGCATCGGCTTGCCGTTACCGCACAGTCAGGCCTTCATTCTCGATGAGCGTCTTGCGCAGGTGCCGGTCGGGGTGGTCGGTGAACTCTGCCTGGGTGGTGCCAGCCTGGCGCGTGGTTATCTCAACAAGTCCGAGCTGACCGAGAAAGTTTTCATTGCCAACCCGTTCTACGACGCTACGAGGGGTGATCCGCAGATCTATGCCCGGCTTTACAGGACAGGCGACCGGGCGCGCTGGTCGTCCGACGGCCAGATCGAATTCATGGGGCGTGTGGATCACCAGGCCAAAATCCGTGGTTTCCGCATCGAGTTGGGTGAGATCGAAGCCCGCCTGCTCAAGCTTGCCGATGTGCGCGAATGTGTCGTCGTCGTGCATAAAGTTGCTGGCGGTGACCAGCGTATCGTTGCCTATGTCGCGCCCTCGGCCGCCGCGGCCTCGGATGCACCGTTGCGCGACGCACTGAAGACGTGGCTGGCGCAGTTCCTGCCCCATTACATGATGCCGGCGGCCTTTATGGTGCTCAAGGCACTTCCGTTGCTTCCCAACGGAAAAGTAAACCGGAAGGCTTTGCCCGAGCCGATCTACGGCCGCAGCGGCTCAGTCGTGGCGGAGCTTGCCACGCCGACGCAGCAGCGTCTGGCGTCACTTTGGTCCAGCGCGCTCGCCAGCGCGTCGACTCCGTCCGCGCACGATACGTTCTTCGAACTGGGTGGCCATTCGCTGCTGCTGGCTAAGCTACTCAACCTGATCGCACGCAGCTTCGGCGTGCGCCTCACCTTTGCAGAAACCTATAAGAATCCAGGCCTGGCGCAGATGGCCTGCGTCATCGACCAAGCGCTGCAGCGCGGTGAAACATGCGTTGGGGATGATTTTGCCATGCCTGGGCCGGTGGCGGGCGAGGCAGCGGGGGAGCCTCTGTCCTATCCGCAACACCAGCTATGGTTTGCCGACCAGTTGCAAGGTGCCAGTCAGCACTATCATCTCCAGCTCAACTTCGACGTCTATGGGGCGTTACAGACCGATTGCCTCGAAAGGGCGCTGCGCCGGGTGGTACGGCGGCACGAGACTCTGCGGACCCGTTATCGCGTCGTGGATGGCGAACCACGCCAGTTCATCCATGCGGAGGCAGGGCTGGAGCTGGCGGTGGTTGATCTGTCGCAGGCGGGCATCAACAGCGCGCAAAGCCTGCTGTTGAGCCTGCTGGAAAATACGATATCGCGTCCGCTCGCGTTAGATTCAGCGCCCATGCTGCGCGCGGTCGTGGCGAAGCTGGAAGCGCAGCATTACCACTTCATGCTGCTTGTGCATCACATCGCGGCGGACGGCTGGTCGCTGGAGCTGATCAAGCGCGACCTCTCGGCGTATTACGCGCTGGAAACGGGAGCGGCTGCAGTGGAGCCAACTGCGCTGCCACTGCAATTCCGCGACTTCGCACGCTGGCAGCGGCGCCAGCCGGTTTCGAGTTTGCTGCGCGACACGGATTACTGGAAGCAGCAGTTGTCCGGCATTCCAGCGCTGCATGGCCTGCCGCTGGATCGCGCGCGGCCTTCCACGCAGAGTTTCCGGGGAGCCGTATGGCATCAGACTCTCCCAGGCGCCAGCCTGGACGGGCTGCGTCGCCTATGTCTGCAGGCGAATACGACTCTGTTCGTCGGCTTGCATGCATTGCTTGCGGCGACGATTCACCGCTTGAGCGGGGATCAGGACATCGTCATCGGCACGCCGGTAGCTGGCCGGCACGATGAGGAATTGGATCCGGTAGTCGGGTTCTTCGTAAATACGCTCCCGCTGCGATGCGCAGTCGCGGCCAGCGATTCCTTCGCCGCCCTGTTGCGGCGAAGCCGTGGCGTCGTCGTGGAGGCGTTCGATCATCAGCGGCTGTCTTTCGCGCAGCTTACTGAGGCGGTAGCTCCGCAGCGCGACCTCAGCCATTCGCCGATATTCCAGATCATGCTGTCGTTGCAGAACAACGAGCGGCACGCGCTTACTTTGACAGGGACGCAAGTCAGCGAAATTCCGCCCAAAGTCTTTACCAGTTGCATGTTCGACCTTCTGCTGGACGTGACCGAAGACGACGAGGGCGCACGGCTTGCCTGGGAATATAGCTGCGATCTGTTCGATCAAGACACAATCGCAGACATTGCGCGCGGCTTTGAATCGTTGCTTGGCGTCGTCGTCGAAAAACCACATGACGCCGTCGGCGCGTTCGTCCTGCCGAATGCCGCCGAGCACGACTTGGCGGTGCGGCTGTGTAACGAAACCGATGTTGGATTCAACGAGACGGATCTGTTGCATCAGGGCTTTGAGCGGCAAGCGGCGGATACGCCCGCTGCTACTGCAATCCGTTGCCGTGGCTCGTCACTGACGTATCACGAGTTGAACGAGAAAGCCGATGCCCTGGCCGCGGGGTTGGGCAACTTCGGTATAGGTCGTGGCGATCTGGTTGGTGTTCACCTGCACCGCAGCCTGGACCTGGTCGTTGCCATCCTGGCGGTGCTGAAAGCCGGCGCGGCCTGCGTGCCGCTTGATATTGGCCATACCCAATCGCGATTGCGCCACGTGATCGTGGACAGCGGCATGCGCTGGGCACTAGTCCATCGCTCCGTGTCGGAACGTCTGCAGGAATACGGCACTTCCTGCATCACGATTGACGACACGGCACCGGAGTACCGTGATGGCCTGCTTGCGATGCCGGCCGGGGTTGCGCAGTTGTTCACATCTGCGGCGCCGCAAAGCCGATGTCCGGAGGCGGGCGCGTTGGCCTACGTCCTGTATACGCAGGGATCTACCGGCGCGCCCAAGGGCGTGATGATTGATCACCGCAATGCCGTGTGTCTGCTGGAGTGGGCGCGGCGGGTGTACAGCGCGCGCGAGCTTGAAAGCGTGCTGGCGAGTACGTCCATCGGTTCAGGCCTGTCGATCTTCGAGCTGTTTGCGCCGCTGCATACAGGCGGACAGATTGTGCTTGTGGACAGTCTTGCGGATTTGCCGCACCTGCCGCCAAGCAGTGCAGTGCGACTCATTCAGGGCACGCCGTCGGCAGTCGCGGAACTGATTGGCAACGGCACACTTCCCGCTTCGGTGGTTACCGTCAACCTCGCGGGCGAGCCGCTGCGTCGGCGCCTGGTCGACGCCATCTACGCACAGGCCGGTATCGAGTCGGTATGCAACCTTTATGCATTGTGCGAGGGCACTGCGTACGGCACGTTTAGCAAGGTGGAGCGCAACGCGGGCGCCGAACCCGCGATCGGGCGGCCGATAGGCAATGCACGGGCTTATGTCATGGACAGCAGCATGCAGCTGTGCGCGATCGGTGCAGTCGGCGAGTTGTATCTCGGCGGCGCCTGTCTGGCGCGTGGCTACCACGGCAAGCATGAACAGACCGACGTCGTGTTTGTCGAAAACCCGTTGCTGGAACGCGAAGGCCATGGCGATGTCGCCGGGCGCTACCGCCGGCTTTTCCGCACGGGCGACCTTGCGCGCCTGCGCGCCGACGGCATGCTCGAATTCATTGGACGCGTTGGCAGCCAGCTGAAGCTGCGCGGTTTCCGCGTCGCGCCCGGCGAAATCGAGGCCGCGCTGTCGCAAGACCGGGATGTTACGCAGTCGGCCGTGACGCTGGTCCGGACCGGCGCAGGAGAGTCACGCCTTGTCGGATATGTAGCGACGCGCATCCCGGTCCGAAGTTTTCCCGCTTTGCAGTTGCGGTTGCACGAGGCGCTGCGCGGAAAGTTGCCACATTACATGCAGCTATCCGCCATCGTTGTGCTTCCAACGCTGCCGCTTACGCTGTACGGAACGATTGATCGCGCAGCCCTGCCGCAGGCAGACGACGCCTCAGTCACTGTGGCCGGAATCGCGACGGCTGCCGAGAAGACCCTCGCGCGCATCTGGTGCGAGGTGCTCAGGTGTGAAGGCCCACAGCCCGGCGACAACTTCTTCGCTCTGGGCGGGCATTCATTGCTGCTGACGCGACTTATTAATGCGGTCGACCAACAGCTCGGCGTGCGGCTGTCAATGAAGGATGTGTACGAGGCGGCCAATCTGGCTGACATGGCTCAGCGCATCGAGCAGGCTACAGGCAACGACGGAGGCGTTGCCCGGGTTGACCGCAGCGATGAGCTTCCGCTTTCCTATGCGCAGTTGCGGGTGTGGTTCGTGGAGCAGCTGGATCCTGGCACCAACCAGAACAATATTCAGGTTGGTGTACGGCTTGACGGAGAGGTTTCCGTGGTGCAGCTACAGCGTAGCCTGGACGCGATCATCGCGTCCCATGATGCGTTCAGGACCGTGCTGGTGCGTACCGGCGCCGAACCCAGGCAAAGGGTGCTGCCCCTACCGCTGGCGGTTCCAATCAAGTATCGCGATCTTTCTGACGATGGCGACGCAACCGACACGAACGCACGCGATTTGTTGAACGGGCATGGAACCCAGGTGTTCGACCTGTACCGGGCGCCGCTGCTTTCGGTGCTGTTGCTGAAACTCTCGGAGCAGCGCTTCCGCCTGAACATCGTCGTGCACCACCTGATCTTCGATGGCATTTCATTCCAGGAGTTCCTGTCAGAACTGCTCGCCAGGTACGACGCGGGACGTGGCGGCCGGGCCTATACGGGCGAAGCGGCCCCGTTCGATTACCCCGACTATGTGATGTGGCAGAGAGACTGGCTAAACAGTGCCGCAGCGCTTCAACAGGAAAGTTTCTGGCGCGACTATCTGCAGCAACCCTTCGAGCGCGTACGCCTACCGGCGTCGGTTGAAGAAACCGAACATCCCGCGTCAGGCTTTCTGAGCCTTCCGCTGGACGGTGCTCTGCGTGACCAGTTGACGGCGGTTGCGCAGCGTCATCAGGGCACGCTTTTCAATGTGATGCATGCGGCGTTCTGCCTGCTGATCGGTAGGCTGTCCGGAAATGCCCGCGTCGGTACCGGCATTCCGGTCGCGGGACGCAATCTCGCTCACGCTGATCGGGTCTACGGAAATTTCCTCAACAATCTGCCGGTCTGCGTGGATGTTGATCTGCGCGAAACGTTCGACGCCTACCTGCGCCGTCATGTCAGGGAAACTGCACAGGTCCTGGCTCATCAGGACCTTCCGTTCGAACGTATTGTCGAGTTGAATCCCCATCGGCGGGAGGATGCAGCGCCGCTGTTCAACGTCTTCTTCAACATGCTTAACGAAGACGCCGAAACGGCAGGTACCGGCGATTTCCAGATGCATGTCGATGACGTCGGCATCGTGGACACAAAATTCGACCTGACCATGTACGTTCTTGGCGGGTCTTCAGGCTGGGACCTGCACTGCCACTTCCGCGCGGCGTTCGCTGCGCCAGCCACGATAGAGCGCCTGCTCGGGCAGTACGAACGTCTGTTGCGAAGGATTGCGCAAGACAGCGATCAGCCTTGTGGCGCATTCTCCCTTGATGCAGAAGTGGACGAAGATGCCGCCGGCCCAATGGCGGCGCGTGGCGGCGGCAAAGTACGACAGTTCTGGCCGGGACCGGTGCATGCGCTGTTCCGGCGGTTGGCCTTGCAGCAGCCTGCGGCCATCGCCATCGTCGCAGGCGAAACGGACTATTCCTACCGGCAGCTGCTGGAGGCCTCGACCCGTTTCGCCACCGCATTGCGCCAGGCTGGCGTGGAGCCGGGCGCCCGCGTGGCAGTCGTCGCAACGCGTTCGGTAAACCTCGTTGTTTCCATCTTTGCGACACTTCAGGCGGGGGGGGCGTTCTCGCTGATCAATCCGGATCAGCCCGTCGAACGCACGCTGCAGCTGCTCGGCATTCTGGCCCCCACCGGGGTGGTCTTCTGCGGCCTGCCCGAAGCCTTTGATGCGACGTTGCGCGCACGCATCGCCGCGACATCTTTACCCTGCCTGTTTACGCAACATGACCTGCTCGCCGCGGCTCCGCTGCAGCCTGAGGCGCCAGAGTCTGCTGCCGTGGATCCCTTCCAGCCGGCCTGCATCACCTTTACGTCAGGTACCTCAGGCGTGCCCAAGGCAGTCGTCGGCACGCACGTAGGGCTGAGTGGCTACCTGCAGTGGTGGCCGGAACGTATGGGCGTGGGCACGGGAGATCGCTACAGTCTCCTGTCCGGCCTGAGTCACGACCCTATCCAGCGCGACATCTTCGGCTCGCTGTGTACTGGCGCCACGCTGGTCATTCCGGACGATGCAGAGGTGATACCGGGACGACTTGCCGAGTGGTTTGCGCGGCAACGTATTTCCGTTGCGCACCTGACGCCCGCGATATCTCAAATCCTGTGCGACACCCGCGAGGCGTTGCCCGCTCTGAAGCTGGTCTTCCTGACCGGCGAGAAACTGCACAGTGACCGGGTCTATGCGATCAAGCGCCTCAATCCGCGCGTTACGGTGTTGAACAGCTATGGCACCACCGAGACACAGCGCGGCTCGACTTATTTTGTCGCCTCGGGGCTGTCGACCTACCGCGGCACAGTGCCAGTGGGAAGGTGGACGCCCGATACCCGTCTGCTCATCCTCAACGAGAACGGCAACGATTGCAGCCTGGGCGAAGTCGGCGAGATCTACATCGAGAGTTTCCACCTCTCGAACGGCTATCTCGGCGATCCCGACGGCACTGCGCGGGTGCTGTCAGTGCGTGAAGATGGCCTCAAGCGCTATCGGACGGGCGACTGCGGCTGCTATCTGTCGGATACGGTGGTGCGCTGCCTGGGGCGCAAGGATCGCCAGATCAATATCCGTGGCTATCGCGCCGATCTCAGCGAAATCGAAAGCGCCTGTCGGCGCGATGGTGCCGTCAAGGATGTCGCCGTGCTAGTCCTGCGGGCCGCAGACGACGCCGATTTGATTCAGCTGGTGGCCTATGTCGTCGCCGACATTCCGTCGGCGTCTTTCGAGCAGCGCGTGATGTCGATGCTGGTCGACTCGCTGCCTTCGTATCTGGTGCCTACGGCAGTGGTATCGCTGGCGGCATTGCCGCTGACGCGTAACGGCAAGCTGGACGAAGCGCGCTTGCCCTTGCCTGAACTCACGGCCACGGATCTTTCTCCCGCGCGTAATGAGATCGAGCAAGTCTTGGCGCAGATCTGGCAGGACGTGCTTGGGCGCACGCAGGTGGGAGCGAACGATAGCTTCTTCGCGCTGGGCGGACACTCGCTGCTGGCGCTGAAGATGAGCGGCGCAGTGTGGAAGCGACTTGGGGTCAGTCTGCCGCTCAAGTCGCTATTTGAGCGGCCTACGATACGCGCCATGGCCAACTACATTGCCAGCCAGCCGGACATCACGCCTGGACCGGCCGTTTCGAGCCCTGAAGCCAGCGACCGCGATGTTGCAGCGCTTTCGTTCGCGCAACAGCGGGTCTATTTCCTGAGCCAGTTTCCCGAACAGCGGTCCCTGTTCAATCTGCCGCGTGCCTTCAGCCTGGAAGGTGAACTGAACGTCAACGCGCTGCACGGTGCGCTGCAGCGACTGGTGCAGCGGCATTCCAGTTTGCGCACCATGTTCGTTGCTGCGGACGGGGATGTTGTGCAGCGCATCGACGCTTCGTGCGAGTTGACGCTGGAGATTGTGGATATTTCCTCCCTGGAGCCGATTTCTCGCTCGCGGCGGGAGTCAGAACTCGTCGATGCCGAAGCGCTCGCACCGTTTGAACTGGGTAGCGCAGTCAAGCTGCGCGCGACGCTGATTGTTACCGCTGCGAGCCGGCACGTGCTGCTGTTGACAGTGCATCACATCGCGTCGGATGGCTGGTCGAACAGCATCTTGCTGAAGGAACTTTCGTGTCTGTACGCACAGCTGTGCCGGGGCGAATGCAGTGAAGGTGACCCGGGCCGGGCGATTCAGTACATCGACTATTCCCTCTGGCAGCGCGAGCGACATCAGACCGGGCAGATGGATGATTCGCTGGGCTATTGGCGCAGGCAACTGGCCGGTCTGCCGGCGCTGCACAGTTTGCCGCTTGATCGGGAGCGGCCGCCGCGCCAGACCTTTGCAGGCGGACATTTTGAAAGCTGCATACGGGCCGATGTGGCAGCCGCGCTACGCACTCTGTGCAGCGAGACAGATACCACGTTGTTCATGCTGCTCAACGCAGCGTGGTCGATAGTTCTGTCGAGGTTCGGCGAGGCCACGGAAATTGTGGTCGGAACCCCGGTCGCGGGCCGCGAGACTGCCGCGCTCGAGGGGGCGGTCGGCTGCTTCATCAACAATCTGGTTCTGCGCTTCGATGTGCAGGGCGCGCTATCGTTTCTGCAATACCTGGCTACGGTGAAGCAAACCACGCTCGACGCTTTCGCGCATGCGGAGGTGCCGTTTGAATTGCTGGTCGAATCGCTCAATCCGCCGCGGACCCAAAGCCATTCGCCGCTGTTTCAGATCATGCTCTCGCTGCAGAGTTACGATCAGCAGGATTTTTCGCTGGCAGGTATCGACTGCCGTTCAAGAGAGCAGTCCTACCCGTGCAGCAAGTTCGATCTTTCGCTTTACTGCTGGGACAGGGAACATGGCATTGACGTGCTGTGGGAATACGCGACCGCTCTGTTTGATCCGACGACGGTCCGCGGATTGTCACAGGCGCTTGAAGTCGTGCTCGAATCGATTGTCGCCGATCCGTCCCTGCCGCTCGATTGCCTGGCGCTGGTCGGTGGATCGCAGCTCCAGCAGCTGCTGGACGTCGCCTCTGGGCCTGCGACCCTGCGTGGGCAGCAGCCTGTCCATGCGCTGTTCGAGCACCAGTGCAGCCTTGGACCGGAACGGCTGGCGATTGCTGCAAGCGATGGCGAATTCACCTACGCCGAGCTGAATGTCCGCGCAGATCGGGTAGCCCGTTTCGTTCGCGCGCGCAGCGCGCGGCAGGCCCCTGTGGTTGGCGTCTGCCTGGACAGGACATCGTCGCTGGTGGCTGCGCTGCTCGGCGTGCTCAAGGCCGGCGGTAGCTATGTGCCGTTGGACCCGCTGCAGCCGGCGTCGCGGCTGCGCACGATGGCGGGGCAGGCCAGGGTTGACATGATCCTCACCGAAAGCCGCTACCAGGGCTGGTTCGATGGCGCTCACGAGAGCGCCGAAATCATTGTCCTGGACGATTGCGTCCGCGGCGACCCGATGGCCGCGCCGGCCGCCGGCGACCGGAGCCAAGCGCCGACCGAGGACACGCTCGCCTATATCATTTTCACCTCCGGCTCTACCGGGACGCCCAAGGGTGTTGGCGTCGGTCACGGGGCATTGAGCAACCTGCTATTGGCCATGGCTGATGCACCGGGCATCGACAGCAGCGACCGCCTGCTCGCCGTCACGTCGATTGGATTCGATATCGCCGGCCTGGAGTTGTTTCTGCCGCTGATTTCGGGCGCGCAGCTGCACCTCGCCGACGGGGCCGCCTGCAAGGACGTGAGGCGGCTTGCTCAGTACATGGACGAACACGCCATCTCGATAATGCAGGCCACGCCGTCGATGTGGCAGCTGTTGCTGGACAGCACGGCGCTTGGCTCAGTGGGGCGATCGCTCAAGATTCTCGTGGGCGGCGAAATGCTCAGCGACCCGCTGGCCAATCGCCTGTGCGGACTTGGTTCGTCAGTCTGGAATCTGTACGGGCCTACCGAGACGACGATCTGGTCCATGCGCTGGAAATGCCGGGCAGGGCAGCGGGTTTCCATCGGATTTCCGATCGACAACACCCAGTGCTATGTCTTGAGCGCCGGCCTGCAGTTGCAGCCCACCGGCGCGGTGGGCGAGCTTTACATTGGTGGAGATGGTCTGGCCGCCGGGTACTACCGGCAACCCGAACTGACCGCCCAAGCCTTCGTGCCGCATCCGTTCCGGCAGGGCGAGCGGCTTTACCGTACGGGCGACTTGTGCCGGCAGGCTGAGGACGGCAGCCTGATCTGCCTCGGCCGGCGTGACCATCAGATAAAGATCCGCGGTTTCCGCGTGGAACTGGGTGAGGTCGAGGCGGCGTTGCTGAAATGCGAGGGTGTTGCCGCCTGCGTCGTCACCTTGGCGACGACGCCTTCGGGCGATGCTTGCGTGCGGGCTCACCTGACGTCTACCGACGCGGCACTCAATGAGGCGCTGGCGGCCGATCCGCAGGCCTCGACACAGCAATGGCAGCAGCGCGTTGTTCACCAGCTCGGCCAGTTGTTGCCGGACTACATGGTTCCGTCGGCGCTGCTGTTCATGGCGCAGATGCCGTTGAACGCCAACGGCAAGATCGACAGGGCTGCGCTGCCGGAGATCCTGGTCGGACGACATCGCCCGCAGCATGTGGCGGCACAGAGCGAGGCGGAGCGGCATCTGTCGCAGGCATGGTCGGAATACCTGCAACTGGAAAGCGTCGGTGTCACAGAAAATTTCTTCAGTCTAGGCGGCCACTCAATCCTTGCGATGAAGTTTCTCGCCCGCGTCAACAGCGAGTACGGTCTTTCCATTCCGTTGATGGACTTCCTGGAAGCGCCGACGATCCGCGCACTGGCTGCGCAGATCGAGATGCTGAGCTATCTGCGACAGTCCGGCCACACGGCGGGCGAAGGGAGCGACGCCACGGTGCGCGGACAGGAATTCATATTTTAGGAAACCTCTGGCCCAACCCAATTCAGTCTCGAATATTCACCTCCTTTGGATAGCGGCTTTCGTAGAGGCGAGCAGCCGGATACAGCAGCGAAGTAGGCACCGCTTATCCGGTGTTCCCTGTATGAGCGTTGGCGTCGGTTGGCGGTTGGCGAGCTGCTACGTACTGCATTGCCGGCTGCTATAGCCGCGCGGGGGGGGGGGGCGAAATGATTTTTGCCGGATTTAAATTTTATGGCCGACAAAAGGCCGCTAACCCGCCAATGACTAGAAGGACCGGGTCAGACTATGTT